>NZ_DAMCAM010000005.1:0-83914 GCF_032059615.1 Melaminivora sp.
TGTCGTTGATGGTGTAGTTGCGCACGTGGCCCATGTGCAGCTTGCCGCTGGGGTATGGCAGCATGGAGCAGGCGTAGAACTTGGGCTTGGCCTGGTCTTCGGTGACGCGGTAGGCGTCGCGGGCGTTCCAGTGGTCGTGCGCGGCGCGCTCCACCTCGGCGGGGTTGTACTTGTCTTGCATGGACTGGGAGGAGAGGGAAAGCCGGCGCCGGGTGCGGGGCGCCGTGGATCGCCTGCGATTCTAGGTCTTGCGCGGCGGAGGGCTTTTGCTACTTGAATTGCAGCACAATGCCTTTGCAGGGCAACGATTTGCGCATGAAATCACACGCAGATGTCCGTGCCGTAAAGACATCTAGCTATGGTTTTTGCTCTTTTGGCGCTTCCTGGGCGGCCGGCTCGGTCACGAAGCCGATGCGCGTGAGCCCGGCCGCGTGCGCCGTTCCCAGGACCTGTACCACGCGCCCGTAGGCCACGGCAGCGTCGGCGCGCAGGGCCAGCTCGGCGTCGGGCGTGCGTGTGGCAATCTCGCGCAGCAGGGCGGGCAGCGCCTCGTCGGCCACCGGCGCATCCTGCAGGTAGAGCCGGCCGGCGGCGTCCAGTGCCACGGCGATAGGCCGGGCCTGGGCCGGCGCGGGCTGCACGCCATCGGCGCGCGGCAGCTGCAGGCGGATGCTGCCAGCCAGCAGCGGCGCGGCCAGGATGAAGATAACCAACAGCACCAGCATCACGTCCACCAGCGGCGTGACGTTGATGTCGCTCATGGGCGCGCTGCTGCGCGGGCGCTCGATCCGGCCGAAAGAAGCCATGGGGTCCGCCCCGCCGCCTCAGCCCGGCGGCCCGGCCAGCAGCTCGCGCAGGTCGTGCGCAAAGCCTTCGAGCTCGGCCTCCAGCGTCGCCGTGGCGCGGCCGAAGCCGTTGTAGGCGAGCACCGCCGGAATGGCCACGGCCAGGCCCGCGGCCGTCATGACCAGCGCCTCGCCCACCGGGCTGGCCAGCCGCTCGATGGTGACCTGCTGCGCCCCGGCCAGCGCCGACAGCGCATGGTGGATGCCCCACACCGTGCCCAGCAGGCCGACGAAGGGCGCGGTGGCGCCGACGGTGGCCAGCAGCACCTGACCGAATTGCAGCTGCGCCAGCACCCCGTGCAGCGCGCCGCGCAGGGCGCGCGTCAGGCGTGCCGCGGCGCTGCCCTGCCCGCCCAGGGCGCCGGGGCCGGCGCCCGCCAGCTGCCAGGCCAGTGCCGCCTGGGCCAGCGGCCGCGCCAGGGCGCGGCGGTCGAAGGCGGCCATGCGCGCGGGCGCCTCGGCCAGCGCCGGGGCCTGCCAGAAGGCGGCCACGCTTCGCGCCAGCTGGGCGCGCGCGCCCCAGGTCAGGCGCAGCTTCCAGAGGATGACCACCCAGCTGGCCACCGACATGGCCAGCAGCAGCAGCGCCGTGGCCTGCGTGACCGCATCGCCCTGGCGCAAGAGGTCAAGGGCTTGCATGGCGCCGCGTGCGCTGCCTTAGGGTGGTCCGCCGCGCCGCGCGTCAGCCCTGCAGGCCCAGTACGTCGAACATGTCGAACATGCCCGAGTCCTTGCCCGCGAGGAAGTGCACGGCGCGCAGGCTGCCCTGGGCGTAGCCCTCGCGGCTGCCGGACTTGTGCGCGATCTCCACGCGCTCGCCGGTGCCGGCGAACAGCACCGTGTGGTCGCCCACGATGTCGCCACCGCGCACGGTGGCAAAGCCGATGGCGTCGGCCGGGCGCTCGCCGGTGTGGCCGTAGCGCTCATAGACGGCGCGGTCGACCAGGCGCGTGCCCTGCGCCTCGGCGATGACCTCGCCCATCCTGAGGGCCGTGCCCGAGGGCGCGTCCACCTTGTGGCGGTGGTGGGCCTCGACGATCTCGATGTCCCAGCCCTCGCCCAGGGCGCGCGCGGCCATCTGCAGCAGCTTGAGGGTGACGTTCACGCCCACGCTCATGTTGGGTGCAAAGACGATGGCCACCTGCCGGGCGGCGGCTTCGAGCTGTGCCTTCTGCCCGTCGGAGAACCCGGTCGTGCCGATGACCATCTGCACGCCCAGCTCGGCGCACACGGCGGCGTGCGCCAGCGTGCCCTCGGGGCGGGTGAAGTCAATCAACACATCGGCCTGCGCCAGGCCCGCGCGCACGTCCGAGGTGATGGCCACGCCGCTGTCGCGGCCCAGGTGGGCCATGGCGTCCTGGCCCAGGGCCGGGCTGCCCGGCAGGTCCAGGGCGCCGGCGAGGCGGCAGTCGCCGCTGGCGGCGATGGCCTCGATCAGCATGCGGCCCATGCGGCCGGAAGCGCCTGCCACGGCCACGCGGCGGGGAGCGGAGGAAGAAGAGGTCATGGCAGGAGGCAGCAGATCAGGAAAACGGCGGACCACGGCGCGCGCCGGGCGGGCCGAGGCGGCGCTCAGCGCGCCGACGACTCCAGCGGCGGGTAGCTCAGGGGCGGCGGCGCTGGCGGCTGGGCATCGAGCGGCGGCGCCGTGTCGGGCTTGACCGGGTGGCGCGCCAGCTGCTCCTCGCTGGCTTCGAGCACCGGCACCGGGCGCCTGGAAGCCTTGGAGGCGAGCGAGGCGACAAAATCGGCCTCGCTGGGCATTTCGTCGCCTTCGACCCGATCGAGCACATCGTCTTTGAAGAAGACGGTCAGCCGGCGCGACTGCACCTCCACCCCGGGGCGCTTGAGCGTGAACACGTACTCCCAGCGGTCGGCGTGGAAGACGCTGGCCATCAAGGGCGTGCCCAGGATCTCGCGCACCTGCTGACGGCCCATGCCGGGCTTGAGCGCCGCGACCTGCTCGCTGGAGATGAAGTTACCCTGCACCACATCGATCTTGTAGGGCGTGACGGCGCCGACCACGCGGTGGGCCGTGTCCGCACAGCCGGACAGTGCAGCGCCAAGGAGCACGAGGGCGCCAAAGCGCACGGGCCAATGGGCGGAAACAGGCATGGAAATAGGCATAGGGATATGATCCGAATCATTGTAGCGGCAGGATTTTCCGGGCCTTGAGCGCAGCCAATCCGGAGCACGACTGGCACACGAAAGGGCTTGCATGACCAACATCGAAGAACTCAAGAGCACGGGCCTGAAGGCCACGCTGCCACGCCTGAAAATCCTCCAGATCTTCCAGAGCGGCGCACAGCGCCACATGACGGCCGAGGACGTCTTTCGCGTCCTGCTGGACGAGCGCTCGGACATCGGCCTGGCCACGGTCTATCGCGTGCTCACGCAGTTCGAGCAGGCGGGCATCCTGATCCGCAGCAATTTCGAGGGCGGCAAGGCCATCTACGAGCTCAACGAAGGCGAGCACCACGACCACTTCATCTGCACGGCCTGCGGCAGCGTCGAGGAGTTCTACGACCCGGAGATCGAAAAGCGCCAGCAGCTCATCGCCCGCGAGAAAGGCTGGGTGGTGCGCGACCACGCCATGGCGCTGTACGGCCAGTGCGCCCAGTGCGCGGCCCGGCATTCGGCCGCCGACTGAAAAAAGCCTGGAGATTCAGGAGCCGCCCTGCTGCATGGCGCGGCGATGGCGCTCGACGAATTCCTGGTAGGTGTCGATGCCGCGCAGCTGCAGGATGGTGTTGCGCACGGCCGCCTCCACCAGCACGGCGATGTTGCGCCCGGCCACGACCTGGATGATGACTTTCAGCACCGGCACGCCCAGCACGTCCTGGGTGAGCGGCTGCGACGGCAGGCGCTCGTAGTCGCGCTCCAGCGTCTCCTTGCGCACCAGGTGCACGATGAGTTTCAGGCGCATGCGCCGACGCACGGCCGACTCGCCGAAGATGGTGCGGATGTCCAGCAGGCCAATGCCGCGCACCTCCAGCAGGTTCTGCAGCAGGTCCGGACACTTGCCCTCGATGGTGGTCTGGTTGATGCGGTACAGGTCCACCGCGTCGTCGGCCACCAGGCCGTTGCCGCGCGAGATCAGCTCCAGCCCCAGCTCGCTCTTGCCCAGGCCCGACTCGCCCGTGATCAGCACGCCCAGGCCCAGAATGTCCATGAACACGCCGTGCATGGTGGTGCGGTCGGCGAAGTGCTTGGACAGGTAGGCGCGCAGCACGTCGCTGACGAAGGCGGCCGACTCGTGCGTGGCGAACAGCGGAATCTGCGCCCGCTCGCACATCTGCAGCAGCTCCTCGGGCGCCTCCTGGTCGTCGGCCAGCACCAGCACGGGCGGCTCCAGCGTGACGATGCGCGCGATGCGGCGCTTGCAGTCCTCGGGCGTGGCGTTGCACAGGTAGCCGATCTCGCGCTCGCCCAGGATCTGCACCCGGTACGGGTGGATGTAGTTCAGGTAGCCGACCAGGTCGGCGCCCGAGCGCGCGGCGCGCACCGCGACCTCGGCAAAGCGCCGTTCGGAGGCGCTCAGCCCGGCGATCCACTCCCACTTCAGGAGGGTGCGAAATTCCTCGAACAGGACGTCGGCGCTGACGACGTTGGGCTTCACGGCCGGGCGCTCCGGTACGGCGCGGGCGGGGCCGTCAGTCGCCGCTGGCGGGCTGGGCAGACTGCCACTGGGCAATCATGCGGTGCAGCTCGGCCGCGTCCTGGCAGGACTTCAGGCGCTCGCGCAGGGCGCTGTCGCTCAGCAGCTCGGCGATTTCCGAGAGGATCTCCAGGTGCTTCTGCGTCGCCGCCTCGGGCACCAGCAGGAAGATCAGCAGCACCACCGGCTGCTCGTCCGGGGCGTCGAAGCCGATGGGCTGGGCCAGCTGGAACACCGCCGCCATGGGCGACTTCAGCCCCTTGATGCGCCCGTGCGGGATGGCCACGCCATGGCCCAGACCGGTCGAGCCCAGCCGCTCACGGGCGAACAGACTGTCGGTGATCAGGGCCCGGGACAGGCCATGCTGGCTCTCGAACAGCAGACCCGCCTCTTCAAAGGCGCGCTTCTTGCTGGTGGCATCGACGCTCACGAGCACATGGGCGGCAGGCAGGATGGAAGCAAGTCGGTTCATGGTCGTGGGCCAGGATTATGCATTCCTGGGAATAACCCTCGAACTGTATCCAAGGGCAACAAAAAACCGCCCGGGTGGGCGGTCCGCTGGTGCGCCAGTGTAAGGGAGGGCGGCGTGCCCCGGACTTCAAACAGTGGCTTCGGCCGCCTGCTGCAGCGTGGCGCGGCGCACGCGGGGCTGGTGGTCCTGCACCTTGTCCTTGTGGCGCACCACCATGCGGTCGAGCCGGTCCATCAGCTCATCGACGGCCGCGTACAGGTCGGCATGCGCGCTTTCGACGAAAAGGTCGCTGCCCTTGACTCGGAGCGTGCACTCGGCGCGCTGGCGCCGGTCCTTTTCCTTTTGCTTTTCCACGGTCAGGAGCACCTTGGCATCGACCACCTGGTCGAAATGGCGCGTGATGCGCTCGAGCTTGGTGGTCACGTAGCTGCGCAAGGCCGGGGTCACTTCGAGGTGGTGGCCACTGATCGTCAAGTTCATAGAGGGGTCTCCTGCGACTCACGGTTGAAGAACGCCGCCTGGGCCAGCCTGTGCGCGGCCGGGCGGCCGGGGAACTTGAATGCTTTCGAAGCAGGGCCCACTATGCGCGCGCCGGACGGTGCTGGCAACGCGATCCCCGATGCGGCGCGCGGGTTCTGGCGCCCAGGTGCCAGGACGGTGAAAACGTCGCACAATCCGGGGGTTGTCCGGGGAGGGATGGATAGAATTTCACGCCATGAACCAGCCCCGCCCTGCCCCCCTGCACACCTCCGCCCTCACTTCGCTGCCGCTGCTCGCGCGCGGCAAGGTGCGCGACAACTACGCCGTGGGGGACGACCGCATCCTGATGGTGGCCAGCGACCGGCTCTCGGCTTTCGACGTCATCATGGGCGAGCCCATCCCCGGCAAGGGCGAACTGCTCACGAAGATGGCGCTGTTCTGGTTCGACCGGCTCGGCCACATCGTGCCCAACCACCTGACGGGCGAAGCCCCCGAAAGCGTGGTCACCGCCGAGGAAGTGCCCCAGGTGCAGGGCCGTTCCATGCTGGTGCGGCGCCTGCGGCCCCTGCCGATCGAGGCCGTGGTGCGCGGCTACCTGGCCGGCAGCGGCTGGAAGGAATACCAGGACGCGCGCTCGGTCTGCGGCGTGCAGCTGCCCGAGGGCCTGACCAACGCCGCGCGCCTGCCGCACAGCATCTACACCCCGGCGGCCAAGGCGGCCGTGGGCGAGCACGACGAGAACATCAGCTTCGAGCGGACGGTGGAAATGGTGGGCCCGGACCTGGCCACGCGCATCCGCGACATCTCCATCGAGCTGTACGAGGCGGCCGCCGCCATCGCCCTGGAGCGCGGCATGATCATCGCCGACACCAAATTCGAGTTTGGCCTGGATGACGCCGGCCACCTGGTGCTGATGGACGAGGTGCTGACCCCCGACAGCTCGCGCTACTGGCCCGTGGAAGGCTACGCCCAGGCGCTGGCCGCGGGCGAGAACCCGCCCAGCTACGACAAGCAGTTCGTGCGCGACTGGCTGGAGCAGGCCCAGGTCGGCGGCAAGCCCTGGAACAAGTCCGCCCCGGCACCGCGCCTGCCGCGCGAGGTGGTGGAAAAGACCGCCGAGAAGTACCGCGAGGCCTACGAGCGGCTGGTGGGCTGAAAGGCCCCGAAGGCGCGGGGCGCGAGACCCCGCCCTTTTCCTTTCAGCTCAGCACCACGCTGGACAGGCGCCGACGGTAGCTGGCCACCGTGGGGTCCTCGGGCGGGATCTGGCCGTCGGCGACCTTGGGCTTGGGCGGCTCGATGATCTCCAGGATGGCGACGTAGGCCTTGCGCGCGGCGCCGTCCTCCCAGGCCTTGTCGCGCATCAGGATCTCCAGCAGCTCGTCCATCGCCTCGGTCCAGCGCTGCCCGGCCAGCAGCCAGCGCGCGCGGCCAAAGCGCGCTTCGAAGTCGCGCCTGTCGGCTGCAATCTTTGCGTCGAAATCGGCCTCCGACGGCATCCCTGCTGGATAATTAGCTACGAAATCGATAGCATCCATCCAGACCTTGAGCGCACCCAGGCGGCGCGAGCCTTCGGCCTTGGCGATGACCGGGGCGAAGGCCACCTTGGCGTCGTCGGTGCGGCCGAGCTGCAGCAGCAGGCGCACGTAGTCGAAGCGCGCGTCGTCGTTGGCCGGGTCGGTGGCCACGGCGTGCTGCAGCTTCTCCAGGGCATCGTCCGTGTCGCCGCTGGCCAGCGCCTCCTGCGCCAGGTCTTCCTCGGCCTGCGCCTGCAGTTCCTCGGGGCTGGGCAGGTGCTTGTCCAGGAAGGCGCGCAGCTGCCCCTCGGGCTGGGCGCCCATGAAGCCATCGACCGGCTGGCCGTTCATCATCAGGATGCAGGTCGGAATGCTGCGGATGCCGAACATGGCGGCGAGCTGCTGCTCCTGGTCGGAGTCGATCTTGACCAGCTTAAAGCGGCCGGCGTATTCGGTCTCGAGCTTTTCCAGCAGCGGCCCGAGCGTCTTGCACGGCCCGCACCAGGGGGCCCAGAAATCGACCAGCACCGGCACCTGCATGGATGCGGCAATGACCTCGGCTTCAAAGTTCTCTACGGTGACGTCCATCATGTTCTTGCGGCCCTTGAGTGTGGCGTGATGCGGCGATTGTCCGGCAAAGCACCGGCGCGCCTAAAATCCCGCGCTCATCCCCTTCCTACCCCGGCAGCCGCGCCCGCGCGCGGCCTGCCCGACACCATGCAATCCATCGATATCGGCGTGGTCATGGGCTCTTCCAGCGACTGGGAGACCATGCAGCACGCAGTGGCCATCCTGGCGCAGTTCGGCGTCCCGCACGAAGCGCGCGTGGTCTCCGCGCACCGCATGCCCGACGACATGTTCGCCTATGCCGAGGCCGCCGCCGGGCGGGGCCTGAAGGCCATCATCGCCGGCGCCGGCGGCGCGGCCCACCTGCCCGGCATGCTGGCGGCCAAGACCGTGGTGCCAGTGCTGGGCGTGCCGGTGGCCAGCCGCCACCTGTCGGGCGTGGATTCGCTGCACTCCATCGTGCAGATGCCCCGGGGCGTGCCGGTGGCCACCTTTGCCATCGGCGCGGCCGGCGCGGCCAACGCGGCCCTGTTCGCCGTGGCGCTGCTGGCCGGACACGACGCGCCGCTGCGCGCCCGTCTGGAGGCGTTCCGCGCCGAGCAGACCGAGGCCGCGCGCGCCATGCAGCTGCCGCCCCCGGGGGCGGCATGACGGCCGGCACGCCGCAGGCGGTCGCTTGGCCCATCCTGCCGGGTGCCACGCTGGGCGTGCTCGGCGGCGGGCAGCTCGGGCGCATGTTCGTGCATGCCGCCCAGGCGCTCGGCTATGCCACGGCGGTCCTCGACCCCGATCCGGGCAGCCCGGCCGGGCGCATCAGCCACCACCACGTGCGCGCCGCCTATGACGACGCGCAGGGCCTGGCCGAGCTGGCGCGCCGCTGCGCCGCAGTGACCACCGAGTTCGAGAATGTGCCGGCCGCGGCGCTGGAGCAGCTGGCGCGCGCGCTGCCGGTCTCCCCGGCGGGCGCCTGCGTGGCCATCGCCCAGGACCGCGCGGCCGAGAAGGCGCGCTTCGTGCGCTCGGGCGCGCCGGTGGCGCCGCACGCGGTGATCGCCTGCGAGGCCGATCTGGCCGCGGCCGATCCGGCCCTGCTGCCCGGCATCCTCAAGACCACGCGCCTGGGCTATGACGGCAAGGGCCAAGTGCGCGTGGCCACGGCGCCGGAGCTGGCCGCCGCCTGGCAGCAGCTTGGGCGCGTGCCCTGCGTGCTCGAGCAGCTGCTGCCGCTGGCGCAGGAATGCTCGGTCATCGTCGCGCGCGGCGCCGGCGGCGCGCTGGTGCACCTGCCGGTGCAACGCAACCTGCACCGGGACGGCATCCTGACGGTGACCGAGGTTTTCGAGGGAAACCTGCCCGAAGCCATTGCCACACAAGCGCTTTATGCTGCAAAAAACATAGCTCGCGACCTGGACTACGTGGGCGTGCTGTGCGTGGAATTCTTCGTGCTCGAGGACGGCCGGCTGGTCATCAACGAAATGGCGCCGCGCCCGCACAACAGCGGCCACTGGAGCCAGAACGGCGCCGACGTCTCGCAGTTCGAGCTGCAGGTGCGCTGCATGACCGGCCTGCCGCTGGCCCAGCCGCGCCAGCACAGCGCCGCCGTCATGCTCAACCTGCTGGGCGACCTGTGGTTTGACGAAGGTGCGCAGAGCGCGCCGCGTGCGCCGGCCTGGGACCGGGTGCTGGCGCTGCCGGGCTGCCATCTGCACCTCTATGGCAAGGCGGAGCCCAAGCGCGGGCGCAAGATGGGCCACCTCAACGTCACGGCGGCCTCGGCCGGGGCCGCGCGCGCCACGGCGTTGCAGGCCGCCGCCGTGCTCGGCATCGCGCCGTTCTGACCGGGGCCGCGCCATGGTGCTGGATGGAACGCTCGCCAGTTCGGTGCAGACCGCCGTGCAGGCGCTTGCGCGTGGCGAGCTGCTGGGCCTGCCCACCGAGACCGTCTATGGCCTGGCGGCCGCTGCCGACGACGACGCGGCGGTAGCGCGCATTTTTGCCGCCAAGGGCCGGCCGGCCGACCATCCGTTGATCGTGCACGTGGCCGATGGCGCGGCCGTGGTGCACTACGCCAGAACGGTGCCGGTGTTCGCCCAGCAGCTGATGGATGCCTTCTGGCCCGGACCACTCACCGTCATCCTGCCGCGTCTGCCCGGCGCTGCCAGGGCGGCCACGGGCGGGCAGGACAGCGTGGGCCTGCGCTGCCCGGCGCACCCGGTGGCGCAGGCGGTGCTGGCCGTGCTCGCGCAGCAGGCGCCGCCCCTGCACGGCCTGGCCGCGCCCAGCGCCAACCGCTTCGGCCGCGTCAGCCCGACCACCGCGGCCCACGTGGCGGCCGAGTTCGGTCCCGACCTGCTGGTGCTCGACGGCGGACCCGCGGCGGTGGGCATCGAGTCCACCATCGTGGACTGCACCCGCGGCGTGCCCGTGCTGCTGCGCCCGGGCGCCGTCTCGCGGGATGCCATCGAACGCGCCTGCGGTCTGCGCCCGCTCTCGAAAGAGGAGCTGACAGCCGCCACCCCGCGGGCATCCGGAACGCTTTTGGCTCATTACGCGCCAGCGGCGCGGGTACGTCTGATGCCGGCCTGCGAGCTGCAGGCCCTGCTGGCCGAGCGGCAGGCAGGCGCCCTGTCGGTGGCCGTCTATGCCCGCGCGTCCCTGCGCATCGAGCCCCCCCGGGCGGGCGTCCTGCTGCAGCCCATGCCGGACGATCCGGTGCTGGCGGCGCGCGAACTCTTCGCCCGCCTGCGCGACTTCGATGACGCGGGCATGCAACAGATCTGGGTCGAGACCCCGCCCGACACGCCTGCATGGGAGGGCGTGCGCGACCGTCTGCAGCGCGCCGCAGCCGCAGGCTGATGCGCAAGCTTGCGGCATCCTGCACCACACCCTCTACACTCTGTCCCTGATTTTTTCGGAGAACCTCCCCATGGCAGCAAACTGGATGCGTCGCAGCCTCGTGGCAGCGGCCTGTGCGGCAGCGGCGATGCTCGCGGCCTGCGGCTCGAGCAGCACCGAATCGGCCCTCGCCCCCGATCGCATGATCTCCTTCGGCGACGGCTCGGTCGATGTCGGGCAGAAAGGCACGCGCTACAGCGTCAACAACGGCACGCTGAACAACTGGACGCTGCAGGTGGCGGGGCGCTACGGCGTGGCGCTCAAGCCCGTGTCCGAAGGCGGCCTGTCGTATGCCCAGGGCAACGCCCGCGTGAGCGCCACGCCCGATGCCGCCGGAGATGCCACCACGCCCCCGGTGGCGCAGCAGATCGACCGGTTCCTGGCGACGCAGAAATTCCAGCCCAACGACCTGGTCATGCTCGGCGCCGGGGTCTCGGACCTCATCGCCGGCATGGCGGCCGTGCGCGCCGGCACGCAGACCGAGGACCAGTACGTCGCCCAGGCCCGCAAGGCCGGGGAGGATCTGGCAGTGCAGGTGCGCCGCCTGGTCAACGCGGGCGCCGGCCACATCCTGATGACCGGCACCTATGACCTGGGCCGCACGCCATGGGCCAAGGCCCTGGGCCGCCAGGACCTGATCAGCCGCGCCAGCAACGCCTTCAACCAGGGCCTGCTGGTCAATATCGAGGACCTGGGCAAGTCGGTGCTCTACATCGACGTGGCCTACTACGTGAACGTCTTCGAGGGCTCGCCGGGCAGCTATGGCTTCAACGACGGCAACACCCCGGTGTGCACCTCGGTGGACCCGGGCCCGGGCATTGGCATCGGCGCAGGCGAGGTGAACTCGGCCCTGTGCACCGGCGCCACCCTGCTGCCCAACGCCAATGTGGACCGCTACGTGTTCGCCGACAAGGTCTATCTGACCCCGGCCGCGCAGCGCCAGCTGGGCGACTACACCTACGACCGCCTGCGCCTGCGCTGGTGAGCGCTGCCGGCGCCAGGCCGGCAAGCCACCTCGTCGATGAACGAAAAAAGGCCGGCCCCGCGAGGGGCCGGCCTTTTTGCCGGGCGGCGCGCCCGGGCGTCAGAAGCGCCAGCCGATACCGACCGACACCACGTCGGGGTTGAGCCGCATGCCGATGCTCTGGCCACTCGACAGGTGCGCAGTGGTCTTCAGGAAGCTCTTGTAATACGCGACGTCCAGGAACATGCGGTCGGTGAAGTTCCACACCAGGCCCACCTGCGGGGTGAGGCCGAACTTGTTGTCGATGCTGGCCGTGGTCGGGTTGGCGGGCGTGCCCCCCGTGATGGCCGACAGCGCCGCCGTGCTGCGGTTCTTGAAGAACTTGCTGTAGGTCACGCCCAGGCCGACGTAGGGCCGCAGCGCGGCGTTGGCCTCGCCGAAGCGGTATTGCAGGAACAGCGTGGCCGGCACGACCTTGGTCTCGCCGAGCTTGCCCACGCCGGCGATGGCGTCGTCACCGTAGAACGAATGCTTGAACGGCAGGCCCACGGGCAGGTCCAGCGCCCAGTGGTCGGTCAGCATGTAGTTGATGCCGCCCGTCAGCGCCGAGGCCGAGCCCACGTCCACCTTGGTGTTGGGAAAGCTCGGCGCGGTGAGGTTCTCGCTCCGGGTCTGCGGCTTGATGTGCGTGCCGCCCACGCGCACGCTCCAGGTGCCGGCCACCTGGGCCTGGGCGGCGCCGAAGGCCGCCAGCAGCGCCAGGGCGCAGCCGGTGCGCAAGATTTGGGTTTTCATCGAAAGGCTCGCTTTCTGGTCTGGTTGGGGTGGGGCCCGGGCTCAGAGCCAGCCGGCCTGCGACAGCGAGCGCGAGACGAGCTGGCCGAGCAACTGGTGGGCGTAGGGCGTGGGGTGGAAGGAGTCAGAGAAGGCGTAGTTCTTCCACCAGTCGGCACCGGCGCCGGCCGGCGGATTGGCCGAGAGCGCGGCCGCCGTGCAGGTCGGGAAGGTGTAGCTGGGCAGGCCGGTGGCCGGGTCCATGCCGGTGACCGGGCACACGGGCGTGGTCACGTTGGCGTAGCTGTACTGCGCCGGGTGCTCGGCCTGGTCCTTGAAGGAGCCGTAGAAGTCCACCACGGCCACGCGCTTTTCCCCGGCGAACTGCTCGGCCAGCTTGGCGTTGAAGGCCTGCACCCAGCCGTCGAACATCTTCTCGGCCTGCGCCGCCGCAGCGTCACCGCTGGCCCGGGCGATGGAGGCCAGCACCATGCGGAACTTGGGCGTGAGCGTGACGCCGGGCATGTTCAGCACGGCCACGCGCGGCGCGCCCTTGTCCAGGGCCTGGGCCTTGATGGTGTTGGCAAAGCGCACGGCCAGAGCCTGCATGTAGGCGCCTCCGGCCTGGGCCATGCCGGGCGCGCCGCTGGCGAGCATCTGGCGCACGGCGGCCGGGTCGAGCACTGTGGACAGCAGCGCGGCGTAGGCGGCGCCGCCGTCCCTGGACGCGGCCAGGTAGGCGGTGATCAGATCGCCGGCATCGTTGCCGCCGCCATCGACCAGCAGCAGGTCGCCCGCGCCGTAGCCGGCCGCGCCCGCGTCGGTGAGCTGGCGCACGATGGATTGCGGCGCGCTCGGGTTCTTGAAGTTGTTGATGGCCGCGCCGCCCACGGCGTAGTTGGTGCAGCCGGCGCGCAGGTTGACGGTGCCGGCGCTCAGGTCGTAGCGCGGGCACAGCGTCTGGCCGTAGCTGGCGGCCACGCGCTCAGGCCAGATGGGGGTGGAGCCCGCCCCGGTCGCCGCCGTGCCCTGCACGGTGAACTTCATGCCGAAGGTGCCGCTATCGGCCAGGCTGTCACCCACCACCTTGACCGAATTGATGGGCGCGGCGGGCGTGGTGTCGGCACCGCCGCCGCCACAGGCGGCCAGCACGGTGACCATGGCGGCCGCGGCCACCCAATGCATGCGAGGTTTCATCTGGGACTCCTGGTCGTTGTGAGAATAGAACGATCGTTCGATTTTCTGCGGCATCCTACTCCTGCGCTTTTCCGGCAGACACCGGGAAACTACCAATCCCGGCCCGTTCAGGGCGTGTCGGCGTGGCTCCAGTCCACCAGCGCATCGAGGGCCGGGCGGGCCGCCGGGGCGTGGGGGTGGTTGACCAGCGCCACCACCACGTGGCGACGCCCGCTGCGGCCCAGGACATAGCCGGCAATGGCAGTCACGTCGCGCAGCGTGCCCGTCTTGAGGTGCGCCCAGCCGGCGGCCTGGCCCGGACGGCGGCGCAGCGTGCCGTCCGTCCCGGCGATGGGCAGGGACGCCACCAGCTCGGGCATCACCGGCGAGGCCCAGGCCTGCTGCAGCAGGCGCGCCAGTGCCCGGGCGGTGACGCGCTCGTCGCGGCTGAGCCCGGCGCCGTTGTCCAGCACCAGGGTGCCGGGCATGTCGGTACGCTCGTCCCACCAGCGCCCAAGCAGCGCGCGGGCCGCCGCCGTGCTGCCCTGCCCCGTGCCCTGCAGCGCCAGGGTGAGGAAGACCTGCTGAGTCATGACGTTGTTGCTGTATTTGTTGATGTCGCGCACCACCTCGGCCAGCGTGGGCGAGGTGAGGCCGAAGGCCAGTGGCAGTCCGGCGGGCACCTGCCCGTCACGCACCCGGCCGGCCAACTGGCCGCCCAGCTCGCGCCACAGGCCTTCGATGGCGCGCGCGGCAAAGCCCTGCGGGTCGGCCGGCGCCACCGACCAATGGCGTGCGCCGCACGCCGCCGGATAGCTGCCCTGCAGGCGGATGCGCGCCGGATCGGCAAACTGCGCCTGCAGCCCGGTGCGCCAGTCCCCGCAGGCCGTGCCAGCAGGCGCCAGCGGCACGCTGACCGGCCAGTCCATCCGCGCCAGCGGCGGCTCGATGCTGACATGCGCCACACCTGCCGCCGGATCGGGCAGGAAGCCGAGCGTGACCGCCTTGTAGTTCACCAGCAGGGCGTCCGGTGCGGCGTTGTAGGGCCGCCAGGGCTCGCCATCGAACTGCGCCGCATCGTGCGCTGCGGGGGCGAAGGCGCTGCGGTCGAGCACGATGTCGCCGGCGATGGCCTGCACGCCCTGGGCACGCAGGCGCCGCAGCAGCAGCCACAGCCGCTCCACCACCAGTTTGGGATCGCCCTCGCCCTTGATGTAGACATTGCCGGGCAGCACCCCGCCCTGCGGCCGGGCATCGAGGTGCACGGTCGTCTCCCAGGTAAAGGCCGGGCCGAGCAGCTCCAGCGCGGCGTAGGTGGTCACCAGCTTCATGACCGAGGCCGGGTTGGCTGGCGCATCGGGCCGCACGCTCAGGCGCACCGGCCCTGCGGCGTCCACATCGGCCACCACGATGGACACCGCCTCGGGCGGCACCTGGGCGCGCTGCAGCGCCTTTTGCACGGCCGCGGGCAGCGTGGTGTCCGCGGCCAGGGCAGCGCCCACGCAGGCGAAGCCCAGGCCGGCCAGGGCAGCCAGCCGGCCCGGCCACGAGGAGAAACGCAAAATTTTCATGCCGGCAAGTGTAGAAAAGCTCCAGAGACACCGCGCCGGCGGCGCAGGCCCCGCGCGCCGATAATGCCCGCTGCCATGAACCTGCTCGCCTTCGACACCAGCACCGACACCCTGTCCATCGCCGTGCAGCGCGGCAGCGTGGTGCACGGGCACACGGGGGCGGGCGGCGCGCAGGCATCGCGCGCGCTGCTGCAGAACGTGCGCGCCCTGCTGGCGCAGGCCGGGCTGGGCTTCTGCGATCTGGACGCCGTGGTGTTCGGGCGCGGGCCGGGTTCGTTCACGGGTCTGCGCACGGCCTGCTCGGTGGCCCAGGGCCTGGCCTTCGGCGCGCGGGGCGGTCAGGGCGTGCCGGTGCTGCCGGTCGACACCCTGCTGGCCGTGGCCGAGCAGACGCGCGCCGAGCACGGCGCCTCCCAGATCGTCGCCACGCTCGACGCGCGCATGGACGAGGTGTACTGGGCCCGCTGGTCCTGGCAGGACGACGGCACCGGTGGCCAGTGGACGGGAGACGGCGAGATCGACCTGTGCCCGCCGCAGGAGCTGGCCGTGCCGCAGGGCTGGGTCGTCGCCGGCAACGCCCGCGCTTCCTACGGTGACCGCCTGGCGCCTGGTGCCCGGCACCTGTGCGCGCTGCCCACGGCCGATGCCCTGCTGCGGCTGGCGCCCACGCTGCTGGCGCGGGGCGAAGCGCTGACGGCCGACGCGGCCCTGCCCCTGTACGTGCGCGACAAGGTCGCCCAGACCACGGCCGAGCGCGACGCCGCCCGCCGCGCCAGCGCGGGGCCGCGGCCATGACCGCGCCTGCTCCTGCTGCCCTTGCCGCGCCACCGGCTGCGGCAACCGGGACCCGCGTGCGTTTCGCGCCGCTCAGCGCAGCGCATCTGGACGCGCTGATGGTCATCGAGGAAAGCGCCTACCCGCACCCCTGGACGCGAGGCAACTTCCTCGACTCGCTGGCGTCGGGTTACCAGTGCCAGCTGCTGCTGACGCACGCGGACGAGCTGCTCGGGTATTTCATCGCCATGCAGGGCGTGGACGAGGTGCATTTGCTCAACATCACGGTGGCGCCGGCGCACCAGCGCCAGGGCTGGGCGCGCGTGATGCTCGACGCCCTCGCCCTGTGGGCACGCGGCGTGGGCGCCCAGTGGCTGTGGCTGGAGGTGCGAGTGAGCAATGCCCGCGCGCGCAGCCTCTACGAGGCCTGCGGTTTTCGCCGCGTGGGCGAGCGCAGGCGCTACTACCCGGCCGTGCAGGGCGAGCGCGAGGATGCTGTCGTCATGAGTCTGGCGCTATGACCGCCGCCGGCCTGCACCAGGGCCTGGACGCGCGCCAGCGCGCCATGCTGCAGGAGATGGGCATCACGCTCTTTGCTCCGCCCGCCGCGCCGGCCGGGGTCGGTCCTGCGCGGCCGCAGGCGCCCGCGGCCCAGGCACCCGCACCGGCACCGGCGGCGGCGACGCCGCGCAGCCAGTCCCGTCACACCGCTGCCGCCTCACCCACTGCGCCTGCCCCGGCGATGCCGGCCGAGGCAGTCCGGCCACAGGCCCCGCAGCCTTCAGCGCCCGCGCAGCCGACGCTGCTGCTGGCCCCGCCGGTGGCGCCCTACGCCACGGCCTCTGGAGCCGCCCCGGCCCCGCAGCCGGGCGGCTGGCTGGTGCTGCTGGAATGCGCCGAGCCTGCCAACCCCCTGGCGGGCGACGCAGGCCGGCTGCTGGACAACATGCTGCGCGCCCTGCGCCTGCACGAGCGTGCGGACACGCGGGTCGCGGCCCTGCTTGCCCCACGCCCGCAGGACGCCGGGCCTGACGCGGGCGCGGTGCCGCTTGCCCAGGTGCTTGAGCAATCACGCCCGCAGATGGTGCTGCTCCTGGGACTGGGCGCGGCACGCGCGGTGCTGGGCAGCCGCGCGCCCCTGGCGCACCTGCGCGCCGGGGCGCACACGCTGGCCGGCGGCGTGCCGGCCGTGGTCAGCCATGACCCTGCCTTTTTGCTGCACGCGCCCGAATCCAAGGCTGCCGCCTGGGCCGACCTGTGCCATGCCCTGGCCCGCTCGAAGGGCCACGCAGGCCCTGGCCCAGTGCCATAATTTCGGGTTTGCCGCCCGGCGCTGGTGCCCTTGAGCACAGGCCAAAACCAGGAAGTGTGGGCCATGCTCAACATCTTTTCGCTCGCCAATGGCCGGCTGGTCCAGGAAGAAATCGAATCACTGGAAGAGCTGGCGCGCTTTCAGCCCATCTGGGTGGACCTGCAGTCGCCGACGCTGGAGGAAAAGCGCTGGATCAAGCAGCACTATGGCCTGTCCATCCCCGAGGACGTGATGGACGAGGACATCGAGGAGTCCGCGCGTTTCTACGAGGAGGACAACGGGGAGCTGCACCTCAGGAGCGACTTCCTGGTCGATGACGACGAGGAGCCGCGCAGCGTGCGCGTGGCCTTCATCCTGAACCAGCACAACAGCGGGCTCAAGAGCTGCGGCGTGCTGTTTTCCATCCACGACGAGGACATTCCGGTCTTCCGCCTTCTGCGCATGCGCGCGCGCCGCGCGCCCGGCCTGATCGACGATGCCAAGGACGTGCTGCTGGCACTGTTCGACACCGACGTGGAATACTCGGCCGACACGCTGGAGGGCATCTACGACGACCTCAAGGCCGTCAGTGTCCGGGTGCTCGATGGCAACGTGACCGACGACTACGCCCAGTCGGTGCTGGCCGACATCGCCTGGCAGGAAGACCTGAACGGCCGCATCCGCCGCAACATGCTGGACACGCGCCGCGCGGTGAGCTTCATGATGCGCAGCAAGATGCTCAACGCCGAGCAGTTCGAGGACGCGCGCCAGATCCTGCGCGACATCGAGTCGCTGGACAGCCACACCCAGTTCCTGTTCGACAAGATCAACTTCCTGATGGACGCGCTGGTGGGTTTCCTGAACATCAACCAGAACAAGATCATCAAGATCTTCTCGGTGGCCAGCGTCGCGCTGCTGCCGCCGACGCTGATTGCCAGCGTCTATGGCATGAACTTCCGCTTCATGCCCGAGGTGGAGTGGCAGTACGGCTACTTCTACGCCATCCTGCTGATGGTGGCCAGCGCCGTCGTCCCCATGCTGTACTTTCGCAAGCGCGGCTGGCTCAAGTGACGCGGGGCGAGGGGCGGGAGGCCCCGCGCCCGCCTTTGGTCAGCGCCGCTCGCCGATGAACACGGTGTGCGCATGGCGCGCGACAGCGCCCGACTCCGAGGCCAGAATGCGCAACCCCACGACCTCGCCCCGGGCGCCAAAGAAGGCTGCAGCCACGCCGGACTGGACTGGCCCGCCTGCCTGCCTGCAGGTACCGCCGGCCCCTTGCAGGTAACCCAGCGTCTCGACCCGATAGAGGTTGCGCCACTGGCGATCGGCGCCCATTTCAGCGGCCAGGCGCCCCGTGAGCAGGCAGCCGTCGCTGGTCTGGCCGTTGATGGCGCCCGAGCCGTCCACGGTAAGGATGGTGTCCCTGCTGCCATCCAGGCCAGTTTTCTCGGACATGCGGTAGTTGCCGACGATCAGGTTGACGTTGGCCACCACGCCCACCGGCAGGGCGTAGGCTGCGGCAGGGCGCATGTCGAAGCGGGTCGGAAAGCCGCCCGTCTGGCCTGGATAGTTGTAGCTGCCCACCAGGCGCAGGGGCTGTCCGGCCACCCCGACGTTGGCCAGCGTGGCATCGACCGCCAGGCCGTCGGTATAGCGGCCCGGCGCGCCTGGGCTGGCAGTGTCGCGCTCATGGTAAACGCCATCGCGCGCCGTCAGGAAGCGGGTGCTGCCCGCAGAGTCCGCGTCGATGGACAGGCGGCCATACAGCGCGCTGCGGCCGGCTACCATGCTGCCCAGGCCCTGGGTGTAGAAGAGAAAGCCGCCATCAGGCGCGACCGAGCCGGCGATCGCAACATCTCCGCCGGTGCCGGCCGGCAGCGCCAGCGTGCCCTGCCAGTTGCCTGCAGCGGGCAGCAGGCCTTCGGGTGCAGGGCCGGGCTGGCGCGGGTCGGCCACGCCATCGAGCACATAGGTGTCGCGCTGGCCTACGGTGCTGCGGGTCAGCACCCAGATGCCGCTGGGCACGTTGTCCGGGCCAAAGCGCAGCATGGCCACGCCCAGCTGCTGGGTGCGCGGCTCGCAGGTGTTGTCGGTACCGCTGAAATCGAGGGCCGCGGTGTACACGGCCGAGTCCGCAGCGCGCGGCGTGATGGTGCCGGCGACCTTGCAGGTGCCCACCTGGCCGGTGACCGCGCCGTCGCGCGCCACGTCCAGCGCCCAGTAACCACCGAACAGGCCCGAGCCCTGGTAGGAGCCGGCAATCAGGTCCGAGCGCGCGGGATAGTCGTTCAGGCGGCTGTAGCCAAGCTTGAACGGCATGGGTGCGCCAGTCGCGGCGGCCGTGCCCGCCGGACTGGTATAGGTGCCGCTGATGGTGGCCGCACGGCCCGTGGCCGGGTTCGGGGCGACGGTGCCTCGCAGGGTCAGGCCCTGGGCGAACTTGCCGTCCTGCACCGAGTAGTACGTCACTGCCGTGGCCTGCAGCGCCGTGCCCTGGGTGCGCAGCAGGCCGTACAGGCTGTCGTAGCCGGCCGAGCCGGTTGCGCCGCGCGCCAGGTAGAACTCGCCCCCCCGGCCATCGGCACCGCCGTCGATGAAGCCGATCACGGGCCGCTGGCCCGCGCCCGTACCTGCCGTGCCTTCCCAGATGCCAGCCGGGTACTGCTGCTGGCCTGAGGGTGGCCCGACGTCGTCGGCGCCATCATCGGAGCCGCCACCGCAGGCGGCCAGTGCCATGGCGAATGCAAAAGGCACCAGCCGGCTGGCGCGCCCAAGGGTCTGGAAAAACTGCATGGATCGGTTGTTAAGAGATGCGGACAGCCCGGCCGCCCTGCTGTTGCGCGGCCGGGCCGCAGGCCGGGCGCACCCGGGGTGCGTCAGAACGGAATGTCGTCTTCCAGGTCGTCGAAGCCCGAGCTCGGCCGAGGAGCCTGGGGCGCAGGGGCGGGAGCACGGGGAGCGGCTGCAGGCGCGCGGGCCGGCGGCGCGGCGCGGCGCGGCGCCTCGAAGCCATCGTCATAGCCATCGCCACCACCCTGCCCGCCCATGCCCTGGCGGCCGCCCAGCATTTGCATGCTGTCGGCGCGGATTTCGGTGGTGTAGCGCTCCTGGCCGGACTGGTCGGTCCACTTGCGGGTGCGCAAGCTGCCTTCCACATAGACCTGCGAGCCCTTCTTCAAGTACTGGCCCACGATCTCGGCCAAGCGGCCGTTGAAGACCACGCTGTGCCACTCGGTGGCTTCCTTGTTCTCGCCCGTGTTCTTGTCGCGCCAGCGGTCGGTGGTGGCGATGCGCACGTTGGCCACCTGGTCGCCACTGGGGAAGGTGCGCATCTCCGGGTCGCGGCCCAGGTTGCCCACGAGGATGACTTTGTTGACGGATGCCATGGAGAAAACTTTCGTTGAAGTTGAAGGCAGCCCGAATGGCAAAGAGAAGATTCGGGCCAGATAGAACGGCGGCTCTTGAGGGGAGCCCCGGTGCGCAGCATAGCGGCGTTAGCCGCGCGCGTGCGCGCACCCGTGAAAAATGGGGATGAACGGCGCCTTTGCAAGGCCCGCGAAGGCCCGCGCGGGCACGGCGGCACAGGCGCAGCGGTGTCAGTGCGCCGTGCCGCCCCCTACCGGGCGCAGCGGCCAGGTGATGAGCAGCCACAGCGCCGTCAGCAGCGCCGTGGCGGCGAACAGCCCCGGCGCGCCCGCCCATTTGGCCAGGGCCCCGCCCAGGGCGCCACCGGCAAAGAGTCCCAGCGACTGCAGGGTGTTGTAGACGCCCAGCGCCGCGCCGCGCAGGTTGGCCGGCGCCATGCGCGAGACCAGGCTGGGCTGGGTGGCCTCCAGCGCGTTGAAGCCGCAGAAGAACACGAACAGCAGCGTGCCCAGCGCCAGGACGGAGGGCGTGGCGCCGCTGGCCGACAGCAGTCCGAAGGCCAGCTGCGCCACCAGCACCAGGGCGATGGCCAGCAGCAGCGCCGCGCGCAGGCGCCCGCGCCGCTCCATGGCAAACAGCCCGCCCATGGCGACGAAGGACAGCACCACCGCCGGCAGGTAGATCTGCCAGTGCGCGCTCTTGGCCAGGCCCGCCTGCACCAGCAGCGCCGGCACGGCCACCCACATGGCCATCTGCACCGTGTGCAGGGTGAAGACGCCGGCGTTCAGGCGCAGCAGGTCGGCGTGGCGCCAGACGGCCGACAGCGGCGCGCGCTGCGCCTCCTGGTGGCGCGCCGGCTCGGGCGGGACCACCCACAGCACCACGGCGATGCCGGCCACGGCCAGCACGCAGGTCAGGGTGAACAGCCCGGACAGTCCGAAGCGGGCCGCCAGCGGCGGCGCCGCCACAAGGGCGACGGCGAACATCAGCCCGATGCTGGCACCCACCAGTGCCATGGCCTTGGTGCGCACCTCATCGCGCGTCTGGTCGGCCAGCAGCGCCGTGACGGCGGCTGAGACGGCACCCGCGCCCTGCAGCGCCCGGCCCGCCAGCAGGCCCATGACCGAGTCGGCCAGCGCCGCCATCAGGCTGCCGGCGGCAAAGACCACCAGCCCGGCGACGATGACCCGCTTGCGCCCGAAGCGGTCGGACGCCAGGCCCAGGGGCAGCTGCAGGAAGGCCTGCGTCAGGCCGTAGATGCCCATGGCCAGGCCAACCAGGGCCGGGTCGTCCCCCCCGGGGTATTTGCGCGCCTCCAGTGCGAACACCGGCAGCACCAGGAACAGGCCCAGCATGCGCAGCGCGAAGATCAGCGCCAGGCTGGTGCTGGCGCGGCGCTCGCCGGACGTCATGGCGGTGGAAGAGCGGGTCTGGGGGCTGCGTGGCACTGGGTTAGGGCGGGTTCGGGTCGAGGTGGGGTCAGGAGCGATTGCAAGCATGAAAACAGGCTCAAGCCCGCTCCACACCTTGGTAGTTAGCTATAGTTTTTCAATTTTCACAACCCCAGCATCAGCCCCAGATTTTGCACCGCCGCGCCGCTGGCGCCCTTGCCCAGGTTGTCCAGGCGCGCCACCAGCAGCGCGTGGCGATGGTCCTCGTTGGGGAATACGCGCAGCTCCAGCTGGTTGGTGTCGTTGAGCGCGGTGGGCTCGAGCTTGCCGTCCTCGGTGGGGGGCAGCACGCGCACCCATTGCTCGGGCGTGTTGGTGGCGGCGTAGTGCGCGGCCAGGGCATCGTGCAGGTCGGCCGCGCGCGGCTGGCCCGGCAGCAGATCCAGGTGCAGGGGCAGCTGCACCAGCATGCCCTGGCGGAAGTTGCCCACCGAGGGGATGAAGATCGGCCGGCGCGTCATGCCGGTGTACTTCATGATCTCGGGCAGGTGCTTGTGCGACAGGCCGAGCGCATACAGCTCGAACGGCGCGGCGCTGCCCGCCTCGTAGGCTTCGATCATGGCGCGCCCGCCGCCGGAGTAGCCGCTCACCGAGGGCAGCGCCAGCGCGTGGTCGGGCGGGATCAGGCCGGCATCGACCAGCGGGCGCACGAGCGCGATGGCGCCGGTGGCATAGCAGCCGGGGTTGGACACGCGCGCGGCCTCGCGCACCGCCTGGGCATGCCCGGGGCACAGCTCGGCAAAGCCGAACACCCAGCCGGGCGCCGTGCGGTGGGCAGTCGAGGCATCGATGATGCGGATGGTGCGCCCCACCTCGGCGGACACCGCGTCGACCATGGCCGCGCTCTCGCGCGCCGCGTCGTCGTGCAGGCACAGGATGACCATGTCCACCTCGGCGATCAGCGCGCGCTTGGCGGCCGGGTCCTTGCGCAGCTCGGGCGCGATGCTCACCAGCTCGATCTGCGGCATGTCCTGCAGACGCTCGCGGATCTGCAGGCCGGTAGTGCCTGCCTCGCCATCGATGAAGACCTTGAAAACCTGGGTGGCCATGGACTGCTCCTTTGCCGCGCCGGCGGGGTGGCGCGCTGTCATCTTGAGGTAAGTGGGGCCCACCACAATGGTGCGCCGCAGCATGATACAGTTGCCGGCTGCCTGTCCCGAGCCTGCGGTCCGACTGCCTTCGGTTGTTGTCTTCTCATGCCGCGTGTCGCGCACGGGTTCTACACACACCCACCCTTTTCCTGAGAGAGACCTCACTCATGAAGATTCACGAATACCAAGGCAAGGAAATCTTGCGCAGCTTCGGCGTGCCCGTTCCCCGGGGCATTCCTGCTTTCACGGTGCAAGAAGCCGTGGAAGCCGCACAAAAGCTCGGCGGCCCCGTGTGGGTCGTGAAGGCCCAGATCCACGCGGGCGGCCGCGGCAAGGGCGGCGGCGTGAAGGTCGCCAAGACCATTGACGACGTGAAGGCCCGCGCCAGCGACATCCTGGGCATGCAGCTGGTCACGCACCAGACCGGCCCCGAAGGCCAGAAGGTGCGTCGCCTGTACATCGAGGACGGCGCCGACATCCAGAAGGAGTACTACCTGTCCGTCGTGACCGACCGCGGCACGCAGAAGGTGGCCTTCATCGCCTCCAGCGAAGGCGGCATGGACATCGAGGAAGTGGCCCACTCCACGCCCGAGAAGATCATCACCGTGTTCGTCGACCCCCTGAAGGGCCTGACGCAAGAACAAGGTGAAGAGCTGGCAAAGGGCGTCGGCATGCCCGACGACTCCAAGGCCCAGTTCATCGACGTCTGCCAGAAGCTCTACAAGTGCTACATGGAGACGGATGCTTCCCTCGTCGAGATCAACCCCCTGAACCGCGACAGCAAGGGCAACATCATCGCCCTGGACGCCAAGTTCAACTTCGACAGCAACGCCCTGTTCCGCCACCCCGACATCGTCGCCCTGCGCGACCTCGACGAGGAAGACCCGGCGGAAGTCGAAGCCTCCAAGTTTGACCTGGCCTACATCAGCCTGGACGGCAACATCGGCTGCCTGGTGAACGGCGCGGGCCTGGCCATGGCGACCATGGACACCATCAAGCTGTTCGGCGGCGAGCCGGCCAACTTCCTGGACGTGGGCGGCGGCGCCACCCCCGAGAAGGTGACCGAAGCCTTCAAGATCATGCTCAAGAACCCCAAGGTCAAGGGCATTCTGGTCAACATCTTCGGCGGCATCATGAAGTGCGACACCATCGCCACCGGCGTGATCACCGCCTGCAAGGCCGTGAACCTGCAGGTGCCGCTGGTCGTGCGCATGAAGGGCACGAACGAGGAGCTGGGCAAGAAGATGCTGGCCGAATCCGGCCTGCCCATCATCAGCGCCGACACCATGGCCGAGGCGGCCACGAAGATCGTCGAAGCCGTCCGTTAAGCCCAAGACCCGGAGAAAACCACCCATGTCGATCTACATCAACAAGGACACGCGCGTCATTACCCAGGGCATCACGGGCAAGACGGGCCAGTTCCACACCGAAAAGTGCATCGAGTACGCCAACGGCAAGAACTGCTTTGTCGCCGGCGTGAACCCGAAGAAGGCCGGCGAGAAGATCTTCGACGTGCCGATTTACGCCAGCGTGCGTGAGGCCGCCAAGGAAACCGGCGCCACCGTCAGCGTGATCTACGTGCCGCCAGCCGGCGCCGCCGCCGCCATCCTGGAGGCCGTCGAGGCCGACCTGGACCTGGCCATCTGCATCACCGAAGGCATCCCCGTGCGCGACATGCTGGAAGTGCGCAACAAGATGCTGGCCAAGGAAGCCGCCGGCGGCAAGAAGACGCTGCTGCTGGGCCCCAACTGCCCCGGCCTCATCACGCCCGACGAGATCAAGATCGGCATCATGCCCGGCCACATCCACAAGAAGGGCCGCGTGGGCGTCGTTTCGCGCTCCGGCACGCTGACCTATGAAGCCGTGGCACAGCTGACCGAGCTGGGCATCGGCCAGTCGAGCGCCGTGGGCATCGGCGGCGACCCGATCAACGGCCTGAAGCACATCGACGTGATGAAGGCCTTCAACGACGACCCCGACACCGACGCCGTGATCATGATCGGCGAGATCGGCGGCCCCGACGAGGCCGAAGCGGCCCGCTGGTGCAAGGACCACATGAAAAAGCCCATCGTCGGCTTCATCGCCGGCGTCACCGCCCCTCCCGGCAAGCGCATGGGCCACGCCGGCGCGCTGATCTCGGGCGGCGCCGACACGGCGGACGCCAAGCTGGCCATCATGGAAGAATGCGGCTTCACCATCACCCGCAACCCGTCGGAGATGGGCCGCCTGCTCAAGGGCCTGCTCTGAAGCTCTGCGGCCCCGCGGCTGCCCCGCCCTGGCGCGGCGGCAGCAGGGAACCGCCAACAAGCCAGCCGGCCCGCCGTCTGGCTTTTTTCTTGCTTCGGATTTTTTCTCACCGCCTTGCCCTCTCTGCCTTCCATGACGAAAGAGAACGAAAGCCAGGACGCCTGGCCTGCCAAGCTTTGCCTGCGGGTCATGGCGGAAGGTGTGCCCGACCAAGTCCGGCCCTGGGCCGGCGAGCGCCTGAGCATCGGCCGGCGCCCGCACAACGACGTGGTGATCGACCACCTAGCCGTCAGCGGCGAGCACGCCCTGCTGCTGCGCAGGCCGGAGGGCGCTGTCAGCATTGAGGATCTGGGCAGCACCAACGGCACCTATGTCAATGGCCAGCGCGTCCACCAATGCGCCCTGCAGCCGGGCGACCAGGTAACGGTGGGGCGGCACCAGTTGCGCCTGGTGAGTCGCGAAGAGTGCGCCGCGCCAGTAGCGATGGACGGGCCGACGCCGCTGCCGGCCGCGCGCCTGCGCGTGCTCTCCGGCGCTGCTGCCGGGCGCGAGGTGGCGCTGTCCAAGCCGGTGACCACCATGGGCCGGCCCGGTGTGGCCGTGGCCTCGATTCACCGGCAGGCGGAAGGCTTCCTGCTGACCTGCATCGCCGGCAGCGCAGGCCTGCTGCTGAACGACCAGCCTGTCGGGGCCGAGCCGGCGCCCCTGCGGCACGGCGATCGCATCACTCTTGCCGGGGTGGAGATGCTGTTCCTGCAGGACGACGCGCCCTGACCGCAGCGGGCGCAGGCGTGCAACCGCTTTGCCAGGACTACAGCACCAATGGCAATTGCCTGCCCTCCCGGCCCTGCGACAGGCCCGACAATGGTCGTCAGCCGGGGGGTTTGTTGCCAGAGGTTTCTGGCGCGAAGCCTGCAAGGTTGGTTGCGGGCTGGAGGCTTTCTGCTTCAGCACGGTTTCACAAGCGTCCAACGGAGGAATTCATGAAACACACCATGCAAAAGGGCTTCACCCTGATCGAGCTGATGATCGTCGTGGCGATCGTCGGCATTCTGGCGGCGGTGGCCTTGCCGGCTTACCAAGATTACACCGTGCGGGCACGGGTAACGGAGGGCTTGTCTCTGGCCAACGGAGCGAAAACGACGGTGGCGGAAAATATTTCAAACAATCCGGAAACAGATGATAAATGCGCAGGCGTCAATACTGTTGTTGGCGGAAATGTGGACTCGCTTACTTGCGAAAAATCCACAGGAAAAATTACCGTAAAAATGAAAACAAGTGCCAAGAGCGTTGAATTGTCTTTGGCTCCTGTATTAGTCGACAACGGCCCTATCACATGGAAGTGTGAAGCAACCGACGCTACAGATAACAAATATGTCCCTGCAGAGTGCCGGAATGGTGCTTCTTCTGGTAGCGGAGGTGGCGGAGGCACCCCCCCTCCTGCCAACGACTGATAATATCAATGCATAGTTAATTCAAATATTTTTCTTAAATTTTTTATGCATTTTCGAGGCCAGCCCCGCTGGCCTTTTTCCTGTCTCCTTCTCCCACCCACGCAACGCAGTATGATGCGGCTCCCCGCGCCCAGGGGCCTGCTTCTTCCCGAGCAGCCCGCGCGGCGGCCTGACTCCCACAGTCCTGCACCTGCCCGTAGCTCAACCGGATAGAGCAATTGCCTTCTAAGCAATAGGTCGGGGGTTCGAGTCCCTCCGGGCAGGCCATTTCTCCAAGGACAACAGCACCATGATGGACGCCCTCATCGCGGGCAAACTGCACGCCCGCCCCGAAGAGCGCACCAGCGCCAAGGGCGGCGCCTT
Organism: Melaminivora sp.; assembly: GCF_032059615.1. NCBI lineage: Bacteria > Pseudomonadati > Pseudomonadota > Betaproteobacteria > Burkholderiales > Comamonadaceae > Melaminivora > Melaminivora sp. The sequence goes on from NZ_DAMCAM010000005.1 coordinate 26,957, forward strand.
CGCCACCGCCCGGCTGCGTGCGGTGGCCGGGGACGGCGAAAGCCTGTTCGTGAACTGCATCGCCTTCGAGCCGCAGGCCATGGCGGCGCTGCTGGCGCTCGATGTCGGCGACGCGGTGTCGGTGGCGGGCAGCATTACGCCCAAGGTCTGGACGGACCGCGAGGGCACGACCCGTCCGGCGCTGGACATCGTGGTGGCCCGGGTGCTGACCAGCTACCACGTCCAGCGCAGGTGCGGCGCCATGGCGCCGGGCGCCTCTGGCGGGCCGCAGCAGCGCCCGCACCAGGGCAGCGGGCCAGACGACGGCAGCGAACCGCTGGACTTTTGAGCCGGCGCGGGCGAGCCCGCCGCCCCGGCCTGCCCCGGGCGGCTCAGCCGACCCAGCTGCCCGACTTGCCCCCGTGCTTTTCCAGCACGCGCACGTCCGTGATGGCCATGCGCTTGTCGGCCGCCTTGCACATGTCATAGACCGTCAGCAGGGCCACCTGCACGGCGGTGAGGGCTTCCATCTCCACGCCCGTCTGGCCCAGCGTCTCGACCGTGGCGGTGCACTCAACCGCGCCCTGCGCCTCCGACGGCTGCAGCGCGAACTCCAGCGCCACGCGGGTCAGCGCCAGCGGGTGGCACAGCGGGATCAGGTCGCTGGTCCGCTTGGCGGCCATGATGCCGGCAATGCGGGCCACGCCCAGCACGTCGCCCTTTTTCGCCGTGCCCGAGCGGACCAGCGCCAGCGTGGCCGGCTGCATGGTGATGCGGCCGCGCGCGATGGCCGTGCGGTGCGTGGCGGGTTTGGCGCCCACGTCCACCATGTGGGCCTGGCCCTGGGCATCGAAATGGGTTAGCGGGGAAGCGGCGGCAGCCGCAGGGGACGGATCGGCGGGTGGCAGGGTCATGGCGGCAGGAGCGGGGACTGCGGGAAACATTCCCGCGCGCCGGGCATCATACGGCGATGTTTTTTGCGGCCGCGTCGCCGGCCGGCCCGGATTGCGGGCAAGGGAGCATGGTGCCTCAAAAATATCGACAAAAACCGCGTTTCATCCATATCTGGCGCGGAATTTCAGCTTCTTTTTTGATAGCATGCCTCGGTCTGACCGCCCTCCCGCCGGGACAGGGCCAGGCGCATGCACAGACGCGCCTGCCCACCCTGGGCGACGGCCTGGAGCTGACGGCCGCGGCAGAGCGCAAGCTGGGCGACCGCATCATCCGCGAGCTCTACCGCGACCCGGACTACCTCGACGACGCCGTGCTGCAGGAGTACGTGATGGGCATCTTCGCGCCGCTGGTGGCGGCGGCGCGCCAGCGCGGCGAGCTGTCGCCCGAGATCGACGAGCGCTTTGCCTGGGAGGTGCTGCTCGGGCGCGACCGCACGGTCAACGCCTTTGCCCTGCCCGGCGGCTACTTCGGCCTGCACCTGGGCCTGGTCGGCGCGGTCGCCACGCCCGACGAGCTGGCCTCGGTGCTGGCGCACGAACTCAGCCACGTCACGCAGCGCCATATCTCGCGGCTGATCGCGCAGCAGGGGCGCCAGACGCCGCTGATGATCGGCTCGCTCATCCTGGGGGCGCTGGCGGCCAGCAAAAGCCCCGAGGCGGCGCAGGCCCTCATGGTGGGCGGGCAGGCGCTGGCGGTGCAGAACCAGCTCAACTTCTCGCGCGACATGGAGCGCGAGGCCGACCGCATCGGCTATGGCCTGATGCAGCCGGCCGGCTTCGCGCCCCAGGGCTTCATCAGCATGTTCGAAAAGCTGCAGCAGGCCAACCGGCTCAACGACAACGGCAGCTGGCCCTACCTGCGCAGCCACCCGCTGACCACGCAGCGCGTGGCCGACATGCAGGGCCGCGCCGCGCATGACGCGCAGCCGCCGGCGCCCGCGTCGCTGGAGCACGCCCTGCTGACCGCGCGCGCGCGCGTGCTGATGCGCCCCGGGCCCGACGCCTGGCGCCAGTGGCTGGCGCTGCCGCGGGATGCGGGCTTCGCCGCGCAGCCCGTGCGCGAGCGCGCGGCGGCGTGGTACGCGGGCGCCGCCAGCGCCCTGCAGCTGGGCGACTGGCAGGCCGCGCGCGCGGCACTGCGTGGCCTGCAGCCGGTGGTGGCGGGCGACGCGGCAGCCCTACGCCAGACGCGGCTGCTGGGGGCGGAGCTGGAGCTTGCCGCGGGCGCCCCGGCGGCCGCCCTGGCCTGGCTGGACGGTGCGGATGGCCTGGGCAGTGCAGGGGCTGATGGCGGCAGTGCGGCAACGCCTGCCCGCCGGCCCGAGCTGCTGCTGCGCACCCAGGCCCTGCTGGCCACTGGCGTCGCGGCGCCCATGGCCGGGCCGCTGCAGACCTGGGTGACCACGCACCCGCGCGATGCGGCCGCCTGGCAGCTGCTGGCCCAGGTCTGGCAGCAGCAAGGGCAAACGCTGCGCGCCGTGCGCGCCGAAGCCGAGGCGCAGGTGGCGCGCTACGACTACGCCGCGGCGGTGGACCGCTTCAAGGCCGGGCAGGATCTGGCGCGCAAGAGCGGCGCCGCTGCCGACCACATCGAGGCGTCCATCATCGACACGCGGCTGCGCGCGGTGGAGTCACTTCTTCGAGAACAGGCCGCCGAGCGCTGACTCGATCACCAGGCTCAGCACCGAATACATCAGCGATCCGAGCAGCGCCGCGCCAAAGCCGCTCACCTGGAAGCTGCTGCCCAGCAGCCCCGAAGCGGACCAGAACATCAGCGCGTTGATGACGAACAGGAACAGGCCCAGCGTGACGATGGTGACCGGCAGCGTGAGCAGCACCAGGATGGGCCGCAGCACCACGTTGAGCAGGCCGATGACGAAGGCCGCGCCCATGGCCGCACCGAAGCTGCGCACCTGCACGCCGTCATACATGTAGGCCACGCACAGGAGCGCGATGGCGCTCAGCATCCATCGGAGAAGCATTTGCATGGTCGGGCAGCATAGCACCGCCGGCGCGCCCCGGGCGGGCGCGCGCCGTGCGCCTTCAGCCGTGCTGCGCGGGGGCCCGGGGCGCGCGGCGCGCGGCCACCCACTTGCCCAGCGCCAGCACCAGCAGCGCACCGGCCACGTGTGCCGACCAGTACACCAGGCGCGGCAGCTCGGCGTGGCCCTGGCCGTCGGAAGTGCCCCATTTCGGCGCCCACAGCCACTGACCATGGTCGACGAACAGCGGGTCGGTGGCCAGCATGCCGCCGGCGATCCAGCCCAGCAGCATGCCCCCGGCCGTGATGACCACCGGGAAGCGCTCCATCAGGCGGATCACCAGCTGCGAGCCCCAGACGATGATGGGCACGGAAATCAGCAGGCCCAGCACCACCAGCAGCGTCTGGTGCGCGCCCGAGCTCTGCGCGGCGCCGGCGATGGCGATCACGTTGTCCACGCTCATGACCAGGTCGGCGACGATGATGGTCTTGATGGCCGCCAGCAGCTTGTCGCTGCCCTGGATGTTGCCGTGCCCGTCCTCGTCCTGGGGCGCGATCAGCTTGACGCCGATCCACACCAGCAGGAGCGCGCCCACCATCTTGAGCGCGGGCAGGTTCAGCAGCTGCATGGCAAAGAAGATCAGCACCACGCGCAGGGCGATGGCGCCGGCGGTGCCCCAGACGATTCCCCTGGTGCGCTGCGCCGGCGGCAGCTTGCGGCAGGCCAGGGCGATGACGACCGCGTTGTCGCCCCCGAGCAGGATGTCGATGAGGATGATCTGGCCGAGCGCGATCCAGAACGGGGTGTGGGTGAGAAAGTCCAGGTCCATGAGCAAAGTCCTCCAAGTGCATCGGTATGCCTGGGGTTCGGGCTCAGGGCGGCAGCGGCGTCCGACGGGCCTGCGCACAGGTGGGAGGACGCTTTGAGCCGCCCGGCAAGCGTCCGCACGCCCAGGCGCTCAAAGGTCTTGCTCGGTGGCAACCGCTGCCGTGACGGCTGGCTGCACCTGGCAGGCCGGAAGCCCGAAGGCTTCGTCTTGACGACCTGACCATCCGCCGGCGCGCCCAGGGGAGCCCGCCCGCGGGGAGCTACTCCCCTTTGAAGGGCGCTATTGGAACACAGTTTGCGCGCCGCGCCCGGCCTATGATGGCCGCCCTGCCATGCCCGCTGCCGACACCGCCACCATCCACGTCACCGACATCGAGGCCGCCATCAACTTCTGGCGTGAGCGCGCGCCGGCCGCAGGCGCGGGTCTGGCGCTGGCGCCCGAGGTGGCGGCGCTGGCCGAGGTCTATGGCCGCATGGCGCACGCGGGCGCGCTGCAGGTCGCCGGGGACGCGCTGCCCGCCCCGGCCATGGCTGCCTGGCTGGCCTGGTACGAGAGCACGCCCGACACGCCCTGCATCGCCATCTGCTCGACCAGCCAGGGCGACGAGTGGTGCAAGGGCTGCGGGCGCAGCTTCGCCGAGGTGCAGCACTGGCTGAGCCTGACCCCGGTGCAAAAGCGCGCCGTGTGGCAGCGCATCACGCGCGCGGGCACGGCGCTGCGCTTCACGAGCCGCTACGCCGAGCGCGCACGCTGAAGGCTGACCGGCCGCCCAGGCACCGGCTGCGCTGCGGCTATGCTGGCGCACACCATGCTGCGCTTGACCCAGGCCCCCAACATCGTCATCGCCACTCTGTGGCGCGACCTGCTGTGCGAGGCCGGCCTGCCCGCTAGCGTGCAGCGCCAGCACCTGGGCGCCGCGGCCGGCCACCTGCCGCCGGGCGAATGCCTGCCCGAGATCTGGCTCACCCACCCCGAGCACGCCGAGCGCGCACGGGTCCTGCTCACGGAGCTGGAGCGCCTGCCGCAGCGCCAGTGGTTCTGCCCGGGCTGCGGCGAACGGGTGGAAGGCGGCTTCGAGCAGTGCTGGAACTGCGGCGCGCTGATGCCGCGCTAGTGCTGCCTGCCCTGCGGGCCGTCACTTCCAGCGTTGCGGCTCGACCGTGACGCTGGCGGCCGCGCCGCTCAGGGTGAGCGCACCATCTTGCACGGTGGCCTGCAGCTGCATGCTGCGCTCGGCCAGCTGCACCAGCGCCTGCGACTCGCCGGCCGGAAGGCGCCAAACCTGCAGCCGGTCCAGCCGCGAGAGCTTGTTCTCGATGCCCTTCCACCACACCTCGGCGGCATGGGCGAAGGCATAGACCACCACGGCGTCGGCGCGCGAGCAGGCCTTGGCCAGCGGCTTGTCCTCGGGCTGGCCGACCTCGATCCACAGGCGCTTGCGGCCGGTGAAGTCGGTCAGCGAGATATCCGGGTCCTCGGGGTCGGACAGGCCGGCGCCGAAAGCCAGCTGGCCATCGCCCTGGCAGGTGTCCTGCAGCTCGTGGGCCTGCAGCGCCAGCGCCGCCAGGCGCACCATCATGCGCTCGTCGGTCTCGCTGGGGTGGCGCGCCAGGGTGAGCTGGTGGTCTGCGTAGTAGCCGTGGTCGATGTCGGCGATCGCCAGGTGCGCCTTGAAGATGGTGGATTTGAGCGCCATGCTGGCAGTGCTCCTGAAATGGAAGCTGCCCGTCCTTGCCAGGCAAGGGCGGGCAGGCAAAAAGACTTGAAACCGACCGCCCGGGCGGCAGCGCGCGGCCCGGGCTCAGGCGCGGCGCGCCAGCTCGGCGGCGCGGCCGGTGTAGCTGGCCGGGGTCAGGGCCAGCAGGCGCTGGCGGTCGTCCTCGGGGATGTCCAGGCTTTCGATGAGCGCGTGCAGCGCCTCGCGCGTGACGGTCTGGCCGCGCGTGACCTCCTTGAGCTTTTCATAGGCGCCGGCAACGCCATGGCGGCGCATCACCGTCTGGATGGGTTCGGCCAGCACTTCCCAGCTGGCGTCCAGGTCGGCGGCCAGCTGCGACGCGTTGAGTTCGAGCTTGTTCAGGCCCGTCATGAGCGACGAGTACGCCAGCGCCGCGTAGCCCAGCGCCACGCCGATGTTGCGCAGCACGGTCGAGTCCGTCAGGTCGCGCTGCCAGCGCGAGATGGGGAGCTTTTCCGCCAGATGGCGCAAGAGCGCGTTGGCCAGGCCCAGGTTGCCCTCGGCGTTCTCGAAGTCGATCGGGTTGACCTTGTGCGGCATGGTGGACGAGCCGATCTCGCCCTCCTTGAGCCGCTGCTTGAAGTAGCCCAGCGAGATGTAGCCCCAGATGTCGCGCGAGAGGTCGATCAGGATGGTATTGGCGCGCGCCACGGCATCGAACAGCTCGGCCATGTAGTCGTGCGGCTCAATCTGAATGGAGTAGGGCTGGAACGTGAGGCCCAGGCCCTCGGGCTCCGTGCGCTCGACCACGCGGCGCGCGAACGCCTCCCAGTCGAACTCGGGCCAGGCGGCCAGGTGGGCGTTGTAGTTGCCCACCGCGCCATTCATCTTGGCCAGTAGCGGCACGGCGGCGATCTGCGCGCGCGCGCGCTCCAGGCGCGCGACCACGTTGGCCAGCTCCTTGCCCACCGTCGTGGGGCTGGCGGTCTGGCCGTGCGTGCGGCTGAGCATGGGCTGGTCGGCGAACTGCCGGGCCATGGCACGCAGCCGCTCGACGATGGTGGCCAGCGCCGGCAGCAGCACCTCGTCTCGGCCGGCGCGCAGCTGCAGGGCGTGGCTGGTGTTGTTGATGTCCTCGCTGGTGCAGGCAAAGTGCACGAACTCGGCGGCGCGCTGCAGTTCCGGGTGGCCGGCGAACTGCGCCTTGATCCAGTATTCCACCGCCTTGACGTCGTGGTTGGTGGTGCGCTCGATGTCCTTGATGGCCTGGGTGTCGGCTTCGCAGAAACGCTCGACCAGGCCGCGCAGGTGCGCGCGCGCGGGCGCAGTCAGCGGCGGAAACTCGGCGAAGCCCGCGTCCGACAGGGCGATGAACCAAGTCACCTCGACCTGTACGCGCCGGTGCATGTAGCCGTGCTCGCTCATGATGGGGCGCAGGGCGGACAGCCGGGAGACGTAGCGGCCGTCCAGCGGCGACAGGGCGGTGAGGGCAGACAGATTCATGGGCCGCGATTGTAGGTCTGCGCCCCGGCCCGGCCTGTGAATAAAAAACGTTGCGAAGCGCCCTGAAACGAAGTTAGAGAGGGAGGGAGGAGAAGCGCCCCAGGACTGTCGACCGGGCCGGGCCCGGCAGGCTTCGCAACGTGAAAACTCTGCGGCAGGCGCCGCGCTCCAAGGCAGCGCTGATTGAAGCACCGGCGCCCCGCTGGCGCAGGGCGCAGGGCCTATGCACCCACGCGCCGCAGGGGTTCAGATGACCGACAGCAGCCGGTGCAGCGACAGCTGCACGCGCACCTCGCGCCGAGGCACGGCGCCGGTGATTTTCCAGGTGGCCACCGCCGTGTCGCGCGTGATCAGCTCGCCCGTGGGCATGCCGCCGCGGTTGAGCACCACGGCCACGCGCGGCGTGGTCGCGCTCAGGCCGCGGCGCAGCACCACCGCCACCTCCTGGCTGGCCAGGCGCACGTAGGTGCCGGGTGGGTAGATGCCCAGCGTCTTGATCAGGGCCGCGCCCGCCTCGTCCACCTGGCGGTCCTCGTCGTAGTAGCCCGCCTGCATGGCGGCGGTGGTGGCCATGGGCTGGCGCGTGGCGCGCGGGGCGATGCGCGCGCCGAACACGTCGGCGCGCTGGATCAGCCGCGCCATCTGCTGGCCCTCGCTGCGGCTGGCCAGCGCCCCGGGCGCGCGGTCGTGGTGGTGGCGCACGGCCTCCAGCCAGGCTGCATCGGCGATGCCCAGACTGCGCAGTAGGGCCTCGGAGCGCTCGGCGTGGCTCTGCACGGCCTCCATCTGCGCGGTGGTGAGCGGGTCGGTCTGCACCGCCAGGCGGTCCTGCAGCGCCGTCATGCCGATGTTCATCGACAGCGCCGCCTGCCCGAGCAGGCGCACCCGGACCTGCGGCCAGCGCAGCGTCTCGTGCGCCACCAGCATGCACACGCAGGCCACCAGCATGGCGTGCGTGGCGCTGTACATGTGCGTCTCCTCGCCCGACAGGTAGATCAGCGCCGCCAGCGTGGCGTCCGGCGCGCGCCGGCTGCGGTAGGCCAGCTCCTCGTGCAGCAGCAGCAGGCGCGGGGCGAAATCGCTGGCGCTGGGCGAGCGCAGCAGCTGCGTGGCGCGCAGCTGCAGCTCGGGCCAGTCGGGGGGCGCGTCGAACTCGGCGGCGGCGTTGGCCTGCGGGCCGCCCAGCACCTGGGCCGCCGCCGAGGCCGACATTTTCATGGCCGCCAGCTGCCCGAGCGAGGCCTGGGGCGACATCAGCATGCGCTGGACCTGCGCCATGTAGGCGCGGTGGCTCTCGCCGGACTCGTCGGTGTCCACGAACAGGCGCACGCCCCGGCCCAGCAGGGTGTAGAGCTCCTCGCGGTCGCGCACCACGAAGCCCTTGTTGGCCAGCAGCTTGCCATCCGCCCCGCGCAGGATGAAGGGCAGCGGCTGGCCGTAGGGGATGGTGTCCAGGTCGAGGGCTACGAGGTTCATGGCGGGGTCGGGGCGGCGCGGCCATTATCCGGCGCGTCGCCGCGGCGCAACAGCCGCCGGCGCAGCCAGTGCTCGAAGTCGTCCACGTAGGTGAAGACCGGTGGCACCACCAGCAGGCTCAGCACCGTGGAGGTGATGAGGCCGCCGATCACCGCCACCGCCATGGGCGAGCGAAAACTCATGTCGGCCCCGCCCACGCCGAGGGCGATGGGCATCATGCCCGCGCCCATGGCCAGCGTCGTCATGATGATGGGCCGCGCACGCTTGTGACAGGCGTCCAGCAGCGCGTCGAGCCGACTCATGCCGCGCTCGCGCCGGGCCATGATGGCGTACTCGACCAGCAGGATGGAGTTCTTGGTGGCGATGCCCATGAGCATGATCAGGCCGATCAGCGACGGCATGGAAAAGCTCTGCCGCGCCAGGAGCAGCGCCACGAACGCCCCGCCCAGCGACAGCGGCAGCGCCGCCAGGATGGTCACGGGCTGCAGGAAGTCCTTGAACAGCAGCACCAGCACGATGTAGATGCAGACCACGCCGGTCAGCATGGCCAGGCCGAAGCTGGCGAACAGCTCGCCCATCATCTCCGCGTCGCCCACGTCGATCAGGCGCACGCTGGCCGGCAGGCCCTTGACGGCGGCCAGGTTGTGCACCGCCTCGGTCACCTCACCCAGACCGCGCGAGCCCAGTTCGATCTCGAAGTTCACGTTGCGCGAGCGGTCGTAGCGGCGGATGACGGCCGGCCCGCCCGCCAGCTCCAGCGTGGCGATCTCGCCCAGGCGCACCGGGCCGCGGCTGCCGGGCACCGCCAGGCGCTCCAGCACCGACAGGTCCTCGCGCGCCGCATCCTGCAGGCGCACCACGATGGGTATCTGGCGCTGCGCCAGGTTCAGCTTGGGCAGGTACTGCTCGTAGTCGCCCATGGTGGCCACGCGCAGCGTCTCGGCAATCGCCTGCGAGGTCACGCCCAGGTCGGCGGCGCGGGCGAAGTCCGGGCGCACGGCGATCTCGGGGCGCACCAGGCTGGCGGTGGAGCTGATGCCGCCGATGCCGGCGATGGTGCGCAGCTCGCGCTCAACGGCGCGGGCGCTGGTGGCCAGCGCCTGCGGGTCTTCGCTGGCCAGCGCCAGGACGTACTTGTCATTGGAGCCGCCCAGGCCCACCTTCACGCGCACGCCCGGCACATCCCGCATGGCATCGCGCAGCTGCTGCTCGATGACCTGCTTGCGCGGGCGCTCGCCGCGCGGCGCCATGCGCAGGGTGAGCGTGGCGATGCGCGGGTCGGCCGAGGCCGCGCTGCTGGATGCCGGATCGGCACCGGCCGAGCCGCCGCCGATGGTCGTGTAGATGCTCTCGATATGGCCCACCGCATAGGCGCGCTCGGCCGCCAGGCGCGCCACGGCGCGGGTGTCCTCCAGGCGCGTGCCGGGCGGCAGCTCCAGCGTGACCTGGGTCTGCGCGTTGTCGTCGGCCGGAATGAAGCCCGAAGGCAGCAGCGGGATCAGCGCCAGCGAGCCGGCGAAGAACAGCAGCCCGCCCACCAGCGTCAGGAGCCGGTGGCGGATGCTCCAGCCGACCATGCGCATGTAGGTGGCCAGCCAGCGCGGCTCCTTTTCCTGGTCCACCAGGGGCTTGAGGAGATAGGCCGACATCATGGGCGTGAGCAGCCGCGCCACCACCAGCGAGGCGAACACCGCCAGCGCCGCCGTCCAGCCGAACTGCTTGAAGAAGCGCCCGGCGATGCCGCTCATGAAGGCCGTCGGCAGGAACACCGCGATCAGCGTGAAGGTGGTGGCGATGACCGCCAGGCCGATCTCGTCGGCCGCCTCCATCGCCGCCTGGTATGGGCTCTTGCCCATGCGCAGGTGGCGCACGATGTTCTCCACCTCGACGATGGCGTCGTCCACCAGGATGCCCACCACCAGCGACAGCGCCAGCAGCGTGATGATGTTGATGGAAAACCCGAGCAGCTGCATGCCGATGAAGGCCGGGATGACCGACAGCGGCAGGGCCACGGCCGAGACGATGGTCGCGCGCCAGTCGCGCAGGAACAGCCAGACTACGACCACCGCCAGGATGGCGCCCTCATACAGCAGGCGCATGGAGCTGTCGTACTCGTCCTGCGCGATCTGCACGAAGTCCACGGTGCGGGTAAGCGTCAGGTCGGGGTGTTCGGCATGCAGGTCGTCGAGCACCTGCTGCACGCCCGCGCCGACCTCGATTTCGCTGGCGCCGCGGCTCCTGGTGACCTCGAAGCCGATGACCGACTTGCCGTCGAGCAGCGCGGCGGTGCGCGGCTCGGCCGCGGTATCGCTGACGCGGGCCAGCTGGTCCAGCCGCGCGTGGCGCCCGCCCGGCAGGGCGATGTCGAGCTGCGCCAGCTCGGCCGCCGTCTGCACGGTGGCCAGGGTGCGCAGCGGCTGCTCGGCGCCGCCCAGCTCGGCGCGGCCGCCCGCGCTCTCCAGCTGCACCTGGCGCAGCTGGCGCGAGACGTCGGCGGCGGTGGCGCCCAGCGCCTGCAGCTTGAGCGGGTCCAGCTCCACCCGCACTTCGCGCGTCACGCCGCCCACGCGGGTGATGGCGCCCACGCCCGGCACGGTGAGCAGACGCCGCGTCAGGGTGTCGTCGATGAACCAGGACAGCGCCTCGTCGTCCATGCTGCTGGACGCAATGGCGAACGCCGCGATCGGCTGCGCCGTGAATTCGAACTTGGTGACGATGGGGTCGCGCAGGTCGGCCGGCAGGTCGGCGCGCACGCGCGCCACGGCCGAGCGCACGTCGTCCACCGCCTCCTGCACGGGCTTTTCCAGCTGGAACTCGGCGGCGATCGAGGCCACGCCGTCCACCAGCGTGGTGCTGATGTGCTTGAGGCCCTGCGTGGTGGCGATGGCGTTCTCGATCTTGCGCGCCACGTCCGACTCGAGCTGCCCCGGCGCCGCGCCCGGCAGCGCGGCCGTGACGATGACGATGGGCAGGTCCATGTCCGGGAAGTTCTGCACCTTCATGGTGCGAAACGCCAGCAGCCCGGCCAGCGTCAGCAGCACGAACAGCATGGCCGACGGGATCGGGTTGCGGATCGACCAGGCGGAAAAGTTCATGCCAGTCGCTCCTTATTTAGCAGCTGCAGGTTGAGCACCGGCGCCGGCTTCAGCCTCTTTTTGCCCCGAATCCGGAGCCACCCGCACGACGTCGCCGTCGGCCAGGAAGGCGCCGCCGCGCTCGACCACACGGGCCTCGGGGGCCAGGCCCTCGGCGATCTCCACCCGGTCGTCCGTGCGCTGGCCGGTGCGCACGCGCCGCAGCGCCACGCGCCCGCCCTCGCCCACCTCGAAGACGTGGGAAAAGCCGTCGCGCACCACCACCGCCGACAGCGGCAGCGTCAGCGCCTCGCGCGTCTGCAGCAGGAAGTCGCCGCGCGCGAACATGCCGGCGCGCACGTCGGGGTGCGCGGGCAGGTCCACATAGACCAGGGCGTTGCGCGTCTGCGGGTCCACCGTGGGCGCGATCACGCGCACCGTGCCCTGCACGCGCGCGCCGCTGGCGGCCTGCACCTCGGTGCGCACGCCCGGGCGCAGGCGCGGCAGGTCGGAGGAGCCGACCTCGGCGCGCCACTCCAGCCGGCCGCGCCGCACCAGGCGAAACAGCTCGGTGCCGGCGCCCACCACGGCGCCCACGGTGGCGCTGCGCGCGGAGATGACGCCGCTGTCGGGCGCCAGCACCTGGGTGTGCTTCAGGCGCAGCTGCTGCGCCGCCAGCATGGCCTGGGCCGCCTGCACGCGCGCCTGCGCCGTCTCGGCCGCCGTCGCGTACTGCTGGATCTGCTGCTGGCTCAGGGCGCCCGAGGCACTCAGGGTGCCGGCGCGCTCGGCGTTGGCGCGCGCCTCGGCGGCGGCCGCGCGCGCCTCCAGGACGCTGGCACGCGCCTGCGCCACCTCGGCCTCGGTGGTCTCGGGGGCGAAGGTGGCCAGCACCTGGCCGGCGCGCACCGTATCGCCCACGTTGACCCGCACCTCGGTCAGGCGCAGGCCGTTGACCTGGGCGCCGACGCTGGCCTCCTGCCAGGCGGCGATGCTGCCGTTGGCCGACAGGCGCTCGGCCAGGGGCGCGCGCCGGGGCTGCACGACGGTCACGGTGAGCGCGGGCCGCACGGCCTGCGCCGGCGCCTGGGGCGCGGCGGCGTGCGAGGCGCCGCCGGCCAGCAGGGCGCCGCCCGCGCCGCAGACGGCGAGCACGGCCAGGGCCACCAGAAAGTGAAGGGGTTTCAGGCGCTGCATGAGAGGGCGTGGTGTGAAGGGGGTCGATGGAAAGGGACGGGGGCGGTGTGCGGGGCGACCGTTCAGGCGGGCGGCGGGGCCTCCGCCTGCGGCGCGGCGGCCGGGTCCCAGCCGCCGCCGGCCGCGCGGTACAGGGCGATCCAGGCGGCCATGCGCTCTTGCTGCAGGGCCACCAGGGCGGTCTCGGAGGCCAGCTGCGTGCGCCGCGCATCCTCGAGCTCGACCAGGCTGGCCAGCCCGGCCGACCAGCGCGCCTGGGTGGCCTCGAAGGAGCGCCGGTAGCCGGCGGCCGCGCGCTCGGCGTCGCTGCTGCGCTGCGCGGTGCTGTCCAGGCGCTCCAGCGCCTGCTCGACCTCGGCCACCGCCTGGCGCGCCAGCGCCCGAAACCGCGTGGCGGCGCTTTCGTAGCGCGCCTGGGCAGCCTCGACCTGGGCGGCGCGCCGCCCGCCATCGAACAGGGGCACGGTCAGCGCCACCGGACCGATGGACCAGGTGTTGCTGGCCGTATTGCCCAGGCTGGTGGAGACCCAGCCGCGGCCGATGGAGCCCGTCAGCTGCAGCCGTGGATAGCGCTCGGCGCGCGCGGCGCCGACCTCGGCGCTGGCGGCGGCCACCTCGCGCTCGGCGGCGTACAGGTCCGGGCGCTGCACCAGCACGGCGGCCGGCAGGCGCTCGATGGCAAACAGCGCCTGCTGCGGCTGCAGCGCCGGCGCCGCGGCCAGCTGCTCGCGCAGGGGCGGCTCGCCGCGCCCGGTCAAGGCCACCAGCGCCTTGACGCCGATCTCGCACTGCAGGCGCTGCTGCGCCACGCGCACCAGGGCGTCGGCGTGGCTGGCGCTGGCCAGGGCCGCGGTGGCCGGGGCGGTGAAGCCGGCGCGCTCGCTCTCGGCCGACAGGCGCGCGGTCTCGCCGCGCGAGCGCGCATCGGCCTCGGCCACGGCCAGCTGGCGCGTGCAGTACTGCCAGTTGCTGTATTGCTGCGCCACCTCGGCGGCCACCGACACGCGCGCCGCGTGCCACTGGGCGCGCGCGCCGTCGCTGCGTTCGCGCGCCGCGTCCGCCTGGGCGCCTGAGCGGCCAAACAGGTCGGCCTCCCAGCCGGCCTGCACGCCCGCCTGCGCCACCGTGGCCAGCGCGCCCAGCTGTTCGTTGAAGCCCCGGCTGGCGCTGGCCTGGCCGTCGACCTGCGGCAAGAGCGCCGAGCGCGCCGCCACCTGCTGGGCGCGCGCCTGCAGCAGCTGGGCGCGCGCCTGGGCCACGTCCGGGCTGAGCGCCTGGGCGTCGGCGATCAGGCCGGCCAGCAGCGGGTCTGGCAGGTGCTCCTGCCACCAGGCGCCAAGCCGGGCCACGCTGCCGCCATGCGGCAGGGGCGCCTGCCAGGCAGGGGGCATGGGCACGGCCACCTGCGCGGGCGGGCGCTGCACGGCGCAGCCCGTCAGGGCGAGGGCGGCCAGGGCCAGGGTGGAAACGGCGGCAGACGGGGCCGCCACGGCGGCGCGCAGCAGGGCGGGCAGTTTCATGGGAGGGCGGAGCCAGAAGGTTCGGCGGGGCGCGCAGGGCAGGTGGCGCCGGCGCGGCGCTGCTGCTCGGCGGCCACCATGGCCAGGGCGTAGTCGGTGAGCTGGCCGCACCAGCGGTCCACCGCCTCGGGCGAGCCCAGCAGCTGCGGGTTGAAGGTCGCCAGCATCTCCTGCTGGCCCCACAGGTGGTAGGCCATGCCGGTCAGGGTCAGGGCCAGGCGCTGCAGATCGGCGTCGGCCGCAGGCAGGTCCAGGTGGCGGCTCAGCAGCGCAGCCATGGCCTGGCTGGTGGCGTGCAGCTCGCGCTCGAGCGCGGCGGGCCGCTGCTGGGCCGGTTCGAGCATCTCGCGAATATGCAGGCGCACCACCTGCCGGGCGATCTCGCCGTGGTGCAGCGGCGCCAGCGCCCCTTGAAAAAACCCCTGCAGGGCCCCGCGCAGGTCCAGCTCGGGCTGCGTGAAATCGGGCACCAGTTCGGCCAGCGTGCCAAAGGGTTCGGCAAACAGCGCGGCATACAGCGCGGCCTTGTCACCGAAGTAATAGCTCACCGCCGCCACGTTGGCCTGCGCCTCGGCGGCGATGGCGCGGATGGAGGTCTTGGCGTAGCCCTGGTCGGCGAACAGCCTGAGCGCCGCCAGCAGCAGCCGCGTGCGCGCGGGCGGCTGCTCCTCGCCGGGGCAGCCGGAGCAGAGATGCGAAGGGGATGCATACGCCATGGGCACGCATTAAAACACGCGAATCAAACGTTTGTTTTACCTTTACACCCTGCTACGGCGATTGCTTTTTTCTTTCGCAACGAAAAATGGCTCAAGCCCTTGTCCTGGCTGGAGTTTCAGCTATATTTTTTGACGAACCTGATCAGTTCAGCCGAAGACCGCCCGCCACAGCGTCAGCACCGCGGCGCGCTCGGCCGCCAGCTGCTCCTGTGGCACGCGCGGGGGCTCCTCGTCCAGGCGGGCGCGGTGCTGCGCCTGGCGCAGCGTGCGGTAGGCGTCGGCGGCGGCGCGGCCGGTGCCGGGCGGCAGCAGGCCCACGGCCTCGGCGCGCAGCAAGAGGGCGATGTTGCCCACGTTGTCCTGCAGCCCGGCATGCCGGCGCGAGTGCGCCAGCACCAGGTACTGCACAGCGAATTCGGCGTCCACCATGCCGCCGGAGCTGTGCTTGATGTCGAACCAGCCCGCCGGCGCGGGGTGCGCCGCGCGCAGGCGCTCGCGCATGGCGATGATTTCGGCGGCCAGGGCCGCCTGGTCGCGCGGCGCGGTAATGACGGCCTGGCGCACGGCGTCGAAACGCTCCCGCAGGTGGGGCACGCCCAGCACGAAGCGCGCCCGCGTCATGGCCTGGTGCTCCCAGGTCCAGGCGGTGTTGCTGCCGCGCTGGCACTGGTAGTCGGCGTAGGCGGCGAACGTGGTGACCAGCAGGCCCGAGTTGCCGTTGGGCCGCAGTTCGGTGTCGATCTCGAACAGGTCGCCCTCGCCCGTCTTCACGGTGAGCCAGCTGATGAGCTTGCGCACGAAGGCGGCGTACACCTCGGCCGCGCCCTCGTGCCCGTCGTCGAAGACGAAGACGATGTCCAGGTCGCTGCCGTAGCCCAGTTCCTTGCCGCCCAGCTTGCCGTAGCCGAGGATGGCGTATTGCGGCTCGTCGCGGTGGCGCCCCTTCAGGCGCGCCCAGCACCACTGGCTGGTCACGCGCAGCACGCTGTCGGCCAGCAGCGACAGGTCGTCGGCCACCTGCTCCACCGTGATGCGCCCCTCCACGTCGCGCGCCAGGGTGCGAAAGACCTCGGCGTGGTGCGCGCGGCGCAGCAGGTCCAGCAGGTTCTCGTCGTCGTCCTCGCCGGTGGACTGCAGGGCCGCCAGGCGCAGCTGCAGCTCGCGCTCGAAGTCCGCGGCGCAGAAGCGCTCGCCCAGCAGCGCGCCGCCGGCCAGCTCGTCGATCACGCCCGGGTGCTGCAGCATGTAGCGCGCCGGCCAGCGCGCCGCGCCCAGCAGGTGCAGCAACTGCTCGTGCACCGCCGGTCGCTCCAGCAGCAGGGCCAGGTAGCTCTCGCGGCGCAGGAGCGGCTCCAGCCAGTCCAGCAGGCGCAGCGCCGCCTGCTCGCCCACCCGGCCCTCGGCCAGCCAGCGGCCGGTGATCTGCACCACCCGCGCCAGGCGTGCGCGCGCCTGTTCGCGCAGCCCCTGCACGCGGGCGTTGCCCTGCCAGGCGCGCACCCGCGCGGCCAGCGGCGCGGGCAGTTGGGCGGCCAGCGCGTCCAGGTCGGGCGCGGCGGCGGCCCCGCGCGGGCCGGGGCAGGCGCCGCCGGTGCAGGGGCGCTTTTCGGGCCCGCCCAGCAGGCGGTCGAACTCCTGCGCCACCAGTTCGCGGTGGCCGTCGAGCTGGCGCAGAAAGTCGCAGCAGGACAGGCCCAGCGTGGCGGCGATCCAGGCCAGGTCCTCGTCGCGCGTGGGCAGCACGTGGGTCTGCTGGTCGTCCAGGTACTGGATGCGGTGCTCGACCCGGCGCAGGAAGGTGTAGGCCTCGGCCAACGCCGCGCCCGTCTCCTCGGGCATCAGCCCGGCGCGCACCAGGCGGGCGATAGCCGACAGCGTGGGGCGGCAGCGCAGCTCGGGGAACTGCCCGCCGCGCACCACCTGCAGCAGCTGGACGATGAATTCGGCCTCGCGGATGCCGCCGCGCGAGAGCTTGACGTCGTTGGCGCGCTCGGGGTGGCCGCTGCTGCGCCGGGCCGCGTGGTCGCGGATCTGGCGGTGCAGCACGCGCAGCGCGTCGAACACGCCGTAGTCCAGGTAGCGCCGGAAGACGAAGGGCAGCACCACCTCGCGCAGCGCCTGCACGCCGGGCGCGGCAATCGCCTCGGCCGGCGCGGCCACGCGGCTCTTGAGCCAGGCGAAGCGCTCCCACTCGCGGCCGTGCACGAGCAGGTACTCCTCCAGCGTCGCCAGCGAGCACACGGGCGCGCCCGAGTTGCCGTTGGGCCGCAGCGCCAGGTCGATGCGGAAGACGAAGCCGTGCTCGGTGGTCTCGCCCACCAGCGCGTGGATGGCGCGCGCGGCGCGCGCGAAGTATTCGTGGTTGGACAGCCGGCCGCGCCCGTCGGGGCGGCCCGCGGTCTCGCCGTCGCACTCATAGACATAGACCAGGTCGATGTCGCTGGAGACGTTGAGCTCGCGCGCGCCGAGCTTGCCCATGCCGACGATCCACAGCGGCACGGCGGCGCCGCCGGGCGACAGCGGCGCGCCGTGGCGCGCGTCCAGCTCGGCGCGGGCCTGGCGGCAGGCGCGCTCGAGCGCCAGCTCGGCCAACTCCGTCATGGCGGCGGTGACGACCTCCAGGGGCGCGCCCTGGTCGCAGTCGAGCACGACCAGGCGCTCCATGACCAGCTGGCGCAGCACGCGCAGCGCTGCGCCCAGGGCGTGGCCGCGCGCCAGCAGCGCGTCGCAGGCGCCCTCCATGGTGGCGCGCGTGGGCGGGCCCGGCGGCAGCAGCGCCAGCTCGGCCCCGTAGCGGCGGTGCAGCCGCTGCACCAGGCGCGAGTGCCCGGACAGTGGCGTCGGCGGCTGGAGCGCCGCCGGCGGGGCAAGGGGGTTGGAAAGCACGGTCTCGGGTGGCGGCATGGGAGGTGGGTGCACAGGGCGCGGGCCATAATTCCTGCCACCCCTGCCTCCGCCATGACCGAGCCGCCAGCCCACCCTTCCCGCCTGCTCAAATGCATGGCGGGCGTTGCGCGCTGGGCCCTGACGCTGACGGCAGCGGCGTGGCTCGTGCTGGCGGCCGCCTGGGCGGCCCTGCATGGCTGGATTGTGCCGCGCATCGACACCCTGCGCCCTGCGCTGGAGCGCCAGGCCCAGCGGGTCCTGGGGGTACCCGTACGCATCGGCGCGCTGACCGCGCACAGCGACGGGCTGATCCCCACGGTGGAGCTGTCGCAGGTGGCGCTGCTGGACCCCGAGGGTCGGCCGGCCCTGGTGCTGCCGCGCACGGTGGTGGCGCTGTCGCCGCGCTCGCTGCTGCGTCTCGGGTTCGAGCAGATCTACATCGAGGCGCCCGAGCTGGACATCCGCCGCGCCGGCGACGGGCGCATCTTCATCGCCGGCATGGCGTTTCGCGACAGCGGCGAGGACAGCAGCCGCGCGGCCGACTGGCTGTTCGCCCAGCCGCAGGTGCTCATCCGCGGCGGCACCGTGCGTTTTGCCGATGAACTGCGCGGCGCGCCGCCGCTGGCGCTCACCCAGCTCGATCTGCTGCTGGCCAGCGGCGGCTGGCGCCACGGCGTGCGCCTGGACGCCACGCCGCCGCCCGAGTGGGGCGAGCGCTTCTCGCTGCGCGGGCAGTTCCGCCAGCCCTTGCTGTCCATCCATCCGGGGCGCTGGCAGCAGTGGAGCGGGCAGCTCTACGCCGAATTCCCCCGCGTGGACGCCTCGCGCCTGTCGCAGCACGTGGACCTGGGCACGCTGCGGGTCGGGCGCGGCGCGGGCAGCGTGCGCGCCTGGGCCGACGTGCGCCGCGGCGAGGTCACGGGCGGCGTGGTGGACATGGCCCTGGCCGAGGTCGAGGCC
Source organism: Melaminivora sp. (assembly GCF_032059615.1). Classification (NCBI taxonomy): domain Bacteria; kingdom Pseudomonadati; phylum Pseudomonadota; class Betaproteobacteria; order Burkholderiales; family Comamonadaceae; genus Melaminivora; species Melaminivora sp. Next base: position 45,710 of record NZ_DAMCAM010000005.1, read on the forward strand.
ACGCTGGGCGCCGACCTGCGCCCGCTGGCGCTGCACGCCGTGACCGGGCGAGCCGGCGGGCGCCGGCTCGAGCAGGGCTTCGAGGTCGAGACGCGCGCGCTGCAGTTCTCCACCGCCGACGGCCTGCACTGGCCGGGTGGCGACCTGCTGCTGCGCCACCTGGGCGAGGGCGAGGACAGCGAAGGCGAGCTGCGCGCCGACCGGGTGGACTTGGCCGCGCTGGCGCACGTGGCCGCGCGGCTGCCCCTGGGCGAGGCGGTGCACGAGGCCCTGGCCCGCCAGGCGCCGCGCGGACAGGTCGAGCGCCTGTCGGCGCGCTGGCACGGGCCGCTGTCCGCGCCGCGCGACTACCAGGCGCGCGCCAGCGTGCGCGGCTTGGCACTGGGCGCGCCGGATGCGGCCCTGGGCCTGCAGGGCGCCGACGTGCAGCTGGATTTCAACCAGGCCGGCGGCCAGGCGGTGCTGGCCATGCGGGGGGGGCAGCTGGCACTGCCCGACGTCTTCGAGGACCCGCTGGTGCCGGTGCAGCGCCTGTCGGGCACGGTGCGCTGGCAGGTGGCGCCGGGGCCGGAGGGCCGCATTGCCGTGCAGGCGCCGGACCTGCGCTTTGCCAACGCCGACGCCGCGGGCGAGGCGCAGCTGGCCTGGCACACCGGCGAGGGCGCGGCGGGGCGGTTTCCGGGCGTGCTGGAGCTGTCGGGGCGGCTCACGCGCGCCGACGGCACGCGCGTGCACCGCTACCTGCCGCTGGCCGTGCCCCGGGAGGCGCGCCACTACGTGCGCGACGCCGTCTCGCGCGGCCAGGCCAGCCAGGTGCTGTTTCGCGTGCAGGGGGAGCTGGCGCGCTTTCCCTTCGCCGACGGCGGCCCGGGCGAGTTCCGCATCGCCGCGCAGCTGCGCGACGTGACCTATGCCTACGTGCCCGCGTCGCTGCAGCCGCCGGGCGAGGCGCCCTGGCCGGCCCTCACGGGCCTGTCGGGCGAGTTGCTGTTCGAGGGCGCGGCCATGATGGTGCGCGGCGCCAGCGGCGGCTTTGCCGGCCAGCCGCGCCTGGCGGCGCGTGGCCTGGGCGCGCGCATCGCCGACCTGGAGCATCCGGTGGTGGACGTCGCGGGCACGGTGCGCGGGCCGCTGGCGGACATGCTCGCCGTGGTGCGCCGCTCGCCGGTGGCCGCGCTCACCGACCACGCGCTGGACGCAGCTACGGCCACCGGGGGCGCCGAGCTGGCGCTGGGCCTGGTGCTGCCGGTCGCCGAGCTGGGCCGGTCCACCGTGCGCGGCAGTGTGGCCTTGGCCGGCAACGATGTGCGCATCGTGCCCGAGTCGCCGCTGGTGGGCGCGGCGCGCGGCACGGTGCGGTTCACCGAAAGCGGCTTCACCCTCGCCGGCGTGCAGGGCCGGGCTCTGGGCGGCGAGGTGCGCCTGGAAGGCGGCCTGCACGCCGGCGGCCCGGCCGGCACCGGATCGGCCCTGCGCCTGCAGGCCCAGGGCACGGCCACGGCCGAAGGCCTGCGGGACGCCGGCCTGCCCGAGGCCGTGGGCCGCATCGCCCGGCACGCCAGCGGCAGCGCTGCCTACGCCCTCACCCTGGGCGCGCGCCGGGACGTGGCCGAGCTGCTGGTCACCAGTGATCTGCGGGGCCTGGCGCTGCAGGCCCCGGCGCCGCTGGTCAAGGCGGCGGCCACGCCCCTGGCGCTGCGCGTGGAGCGCCGATTGACCGCCGAGGCGGCCGCCTCGGCCGAGGCGCCGCGCGAGGACGAGCTGCTGGTGGACCTGGGCGAGGTGGCCCGCCTGCACTACCAGCGCGCGCTGGACGAGGACGGGGACGCGCGCGTGCTGCGCGGCGCCATCGCCCTGGGCGAGGCGGCGCTCGCACCGCCACCGCTGCCTGCCGCCGGGGTGTCGGCCAACGCAGTCTTCGAGCGCCTGGACGCGGACGCCTGGCTGGAGCTGCTGCAGGACGGCGCCCCTGCCGCCGCCGCTGCTGTTGCTGCTGCCACCGTCCCTGTCGCCGATCCTGCGCACGACTACCTGCCCACCCGCCTGGGCCTGCGCGCCGGCGCGCTCGCCGTGCAGGGCCGCACGCTACACCAGGTGGTGGCGGGCATCTCGCGCCAGGGCGAGGCGTGGCGCGCCAACGTGGACGCGCGCGAGCTCAACGGCTATGTGGAATGGCAGGACGGGACGGGCGCGGGCGGCGGGCCGGCCCAGCCCCGGCTGCGCGCCCGCCTGGCGCGCCTGGCGCTGCCGGAGACGGCCGAGACCCGGGCGGACGACCTGCTGCTGGACAGCCGCCCGCCCGAGACGCTGCCGGCGCTGGACATCGCGGTGCAGGACTTCGAACTGCGCGGCCGGCGCCTGGGGCGGCTGGAGATCGAGGCGCGCAACCGCCAGGGCCCGGACGGGCGGCGCGAGTGGCAGCTGGCGCGCTTCAACCTGGCGGCGCCGGAGGCCCAGCTGAGCTCCAGCGGCCGCTGGACGCTGCTGCCGGGCAGCGGCGGCGCCGAGGCGCGCGGGCGCACGGCCCTGGACTTCCGGCTCGACGTGCACGACTCGGGCGCACTGCTGGCGCGCTTTGACATGCCCGGCGTGCTGCGCCGCGGCCGCGGGCGCATCGAGGGCGAGGTCGGCTGGCGCGGCTCGCCCCTGTCGCCCGACTACCCCAGCATGGGCGGGCAGATGCATGTGGAGATGGAGGCCGGCCAGTTCCTCAAGGCCGAGCCGGGCCTGGCCAAGCTGCTGAGCGTGCTGAGCCTGCAGTCCCTGCCGCGGCGCCTGGCGCTGGACTTCCGTGATGTCTTCAGCGAGGGCTTCGCCTTCGATTTCGTGCGCGGCGACGTGCGCATCGCGCGCGGCGTGGCCCACACCAACAACCTGCAGATGAAGGGCGTGAACGCCGCCGTGCTGATGGAGGGCCAGGCCGACCTGGCGCAGGAGATGCAGGACCTGCACGTGGTGGTGGTGCCCGAGATCAACGCCATGACGGCCTCGCTCGTGGCCACCGCCATCAACCCGGTGATCGGGCTGAGCAGCTTTCTCGCGCAGGTCTTTTTGCGCGGCCCGCTGATCCAGGCGGCCACGCAGGAATTTCGCATCGACGGCACCTGGGACGAGCCGCGCGTGCAGCGCGTGCCCCGGGGCAGCCGCCCGGCGGGCCCGCCCACCCCGCCCTCTCGCCAGCCAGGAGACCACCCATGAGAATCGCAGCCCTGCAGATGTGTTCGGGCGCCGACATCGGCGCCAACCTGCGCGTGGCGCGCACGCTGCTCGAGCAGGCCGCGCGCGCCGGCGCCGAGCTGGCCGCCCTGCCCGAATACTGGAGCGCCATGGGCCTGCACGAGAGCGACAAGCTGGCCCGCGCCGAGGCCTTTGGCGACGGGCCGGTGCAGCAGTTCCTGGCGCAGTGCGCGCGCGAGCTGGGCCTGTGGCTGGTGGGCGGCACCCTGCCCCTGGCCAGCGACGCGCCCGGGCGGGTGAGCAACACCACGCTGGTCCACGGCCCCGACGGGCGCTGCGTGGCGCGCTACGACAAGATCCACCTGTTTCGCTTCGACAACGGCCGCGAGCAGTTCGACGAGGCGCGCACCATCGCCGCCGGGGCGCAGGCGCAGCGCTTCGCGCTCACGGCGCGCGACGGCAGCCGCTGGCGCGTGGGCCTGTCGGTCTGCTATGACCTGCGCTTTCCCGAGCTCTACCGCGAGCACGCCCGCGCCGGCGCCGACCTGCTGATGGTGCCCAGCGCCTTTACCCACACTACCGGCCAGGCGCACTGGGATGTGCTGCTGCGCGCGCGCGCCATCGAAAACCTGAGCTACGTGCTGGCCCCGGCACAGGGCGGACAGCACGAGAACGGCCGCCGCACCTGGGGCCGCAGCATGGCGGTGGACCCCTGGGGCGAGGTGCTGGCGCTGCAGGCCGAGGGCCCGGGCGTGGTGCTGGCCGAGCTCGACGCCGCCCGCCTGGCACAGGTGCGCGGCCAGCTGCCGGCGCTGGCGCACCGCGTGCTGTGACCGGTCGCGGGCCCCTGCCCCGGCACAAGCCCCCGGCGCGCCTGCTGCGGCGCTGGTCGGGTGCCTGGCGGCGCTGGTCGCTGTGGGCCCTGCTGGCCACGCTGATGGCCAGCCTGCTGGTCACCCTGGCCTGGCTGGCGCGGCGCTACGAAGCCAGCCAGGTGCAGGAGCGGCTCGAGCGCGACGCGGGCGACGCACTGGCCGACATCCGCGGCACGTTGCAGCGCAACCTGCGCGACCTGCGCGCACTGCCGCGCCTGCCCGAGCGGCCGCAGGTGTGGCAGGAGGCGGCCGGCGGCCTGCTCAGCCGCCAGCGCGAGCTCATGCGCCTGGAGTGGCGCGACGGCCAGCTGCGCCCCCTGGCACACGCGCTGTCGCCCTGGCAGAGCCTGCCCGAGGCGGCGCACGAGCGCAGCGCCGTGCACTCCGAGATGGTGCTGGCCTGCACCAATGCGCGCCGCCTCATGGCGCCGTCCTATTCGAGCAGCTACTACCACGGCCTGGCCGGCGGCAGCGGCTCGGAGCTGATGGAGCTGTGCGTGCCGCTGTTCGAGGCCGGACAGGTGCGCGGCTACCTGGTGGCCACCTACCTGCTGCAGACGCTGCTGGCCGACGTGGTCGGGCCGGGCCTGCAGCGCACGCAGGAAGCCTCCTTTACCGAGGCCGACGGCACGCGGCTGGCGCTGGTGGGCGCACCGCAGCGCCGCGCACGGGTGTTCAGTGCGCAGCAGCTGCTGGACCTGCCGGGCAACACCCTGGTGCTGCGCCTGAGTGCCTGGCACGGCGCTCCGGCGCTGTTCCCGAACGTGCTGTCGGCGTTGGTGACGACGATCTCGGTGCTGCTGCTGTTCGTGCTGGTGGTGCTGGTGCGCGACACGCGCCGGCGCCTGCGCGCCGAGCGCGAGCTGGCCGAGGCACTGGCCTTTCGCAAGGCCATGGAAGATTCCCTGGTCACGGGCCTGCGCGCGCGCGACCTGCAGGGGCACATCACCTATGTGAACCCGGCGTTCTGCGCCATGGTGGGGTTCTCGGCGGCAGAGCTGGTGGGGCGCGAGCTGCCCCTGCCCTACTGGCCGCCGGAGCTGGCCGAGGAGTACGCGCGCGGCCAGCAGCACCGCCTGGCCGCGCCGCCGCTGCCCGAGCGGGGGCACGAGTCGCTTTTCATGCGCCGTGACGGCACGCGCTTTCCGGTCATGATCTATGAGGCGCCACTCATCAACGCCCAGGGCGTGCACGCCGGCTGGATGGGCTCCATCGTCGACGTGAGCGAACAACGCCACGCCGAGGAGCTCTCGCGCACCACGCACGAGCGGCTGCAGGCCACGGCGCGCCTGGCCACCGCGGGCGAGATGGCCTCGCTGCTGAGCCACGAGCTCAACCAGCCGTTGTCGGCCATTGCCAGCTACGCTACCGGATCGCTGAACCTGCTTGCGGCCGTGCCCGGGGGCGGGCCGCCGGCCCCGGCCTGGGAGCTGGCCGAAGTGCGCGAGGCCGTGCAGCGCATCGCCCGCCAGGCCGAGCGCGCCGGCCGGGTCATCAAGAGCGTGCACGACTTCGTGCGCCGGCGCCCCCACGTGCGCGAGGTGGTGCCCGTGGCCGAGCTGTTCGAGGCGGTGCTGCCCCTGGTGCGGCTGCAGGCCCGCAAGCTGGACGTGCAGGTGACGCTGGATCTGCCCCCCGACCTGCCGCCGGCCCTGTGCGACCGCACCATGGTCGAGCAGGTGCTGCTGAACCTGACGCGCAACGCCATGCAGGCCATGGACGAGGACGCGGCGCCCGGGCCGCGGGTGCTGGAGCTGCGCGCGCGGCGCATGCAGCCACAGCGCTCGGCCCAGGCATGGGTGAAATTCGAGGTGGCCGACAACGGCAGCGGTATCGCGCCAGAGGTGGCGGCACGGCTGTTCACGCCGCTGTTCACCACCCGCGCCGAGGGCATGGGCCTGGGCCTGAGCCTGTGCCGCACGGTGGTCGAGCAGCACGGCGGCACGCTGAGTTTTACCGCGCGTGAACCGCGTGGTACGGTATTTGGTTTCACCCTGCCCGCCGCCGCCTCGCCCGAATGATCGCCCTGATGCCCGCCAGCCCTGCCCTCGTCTATATCGTGGACGATGACGCCGAAGTGCGCGAGGCCATCGCCTGGCTGCTGCGCTCGCGTCGCCTGCTGAGCGAGGGCTTCGCCAGCGCCGAAGCGTTCGAGGCCATGCTGGCCGAGCGCGCGGCGCGCGGCATGGAGCAGCGCCAGGCCAGCTGCCTGCTGCTGGACGTGCGCATGCCCGGCATGAGCGGGCTGGCGCTGTTTGACCGCATGCTCGAGCGCGGCGACACGGCGGGCATACCAGTCCTCTTCCTGACCGGCCACGCCGACGTACCCACGGCAGTGGCCAGCGTCAAGCGCGGGGCGTTCGACTTCTGCGAGAAGCCGTTTTCCGACAACCAGCTGGTGGACCGCATCCAGGAGGCGCTGGAGCTGTCGGCCGGGCACCTGGCGCGCCAGCGCGCCCAGGGCCGCATGCAGCAGCGCCTGGCCGAACTCACCGAACGGGAGAGCGAGGTCATGCGCCTGGTGGTGGCGGGGCTGCCCAACAAGCTGATCGCCGACCAGCTGTCGATCAGCGTGCGCACGGTGGAGGTGCACCGCGCGCGCGTGTTCGACAAGATGCAGGTCAAGTCGGCGGTGGAGCTGGCCAACCTGCTGCGCTCACCGCCGGGCGCCTGAGCGCCCGCCCGTCAGCGGCTCAGGCGCCGCGCTCGCCCACGTAGATTTCCACGCGGCGGTTGCGGGCACGGCCGTCGGCCGTGTCGTTGCTGGCCACGGGTTCACGCGAGCCATGGCCCTCGACGTGCACGCGCGCACCGCTCACGCCGCGCGACGTCAGGTAGTCGCGCGTGCTGCTGGCGCGCTCGAGCGACAGGGGGTTGTTGATGGCGTCGGTACCGGTGGCGTCGGTATGGCCCACGATGCGCACTTCGGCGTTGGGGTTGTTGCGCAGGCCTTCGGCGAAGCGGTCCAGGATGGGGCGGAAGTTGGACTGGATGTCGGCGCGGTTGGTGGCGAACGAGATGTCGCTCGGAATGTCCAGCTTCAGGCGGTTGTCCGAGGTCTGCGTCACGGTCACGCCCGTGCCCTGGGTGGCGGCCTGCATCTCGCGGCGCTGGTTTTCCATGCGCTGCGACCAGATGTAGCTGCCCAGTGCCCCCACGCCGGCACCGATCACGGCGCCCGTGCCGGCATTGCCGCCGGTGACCGCGCCGATGGCAGCGCCACCCAGGGCGCCCACGCCGGCGCCGGTGGCAGTGCGACGCTGGGTATCGGACATGTCGGCGCAGCCCGTGGCGAGGGCAGCGAGGGCGATGGTGGCTACGGCGAGGGGTTTGCGCATGGGAGGACTCCTTGGGGTTGTGGAAAAAACAGCCAACGACCCAGGAGGGGTCGCATGCCAGGCAGCGTAGGCCACAGGCTGCGATCTAGTCTGTAGGACGCGCGGCCTCGTCGGCGCCGGGCGACAGAGACGAAAAGCCTTGGCAGCCCCTGAAGAAGCGACCGCTGCTTCAGGGGCGGTCCCGGGGCGGTGGGGGAGCGGGCGGGGGTGGGGACACGGCCGGGGCCGGGGGCGCCTCGCCCTGCAGTCGCGAGGCCGGCAGCTCGCCACGTTTGCGGCCGGCAAACATGGTCCACCAGACGATGCCCAGCAGGATCACGAGCGCCAGCAATGCTTCGAGCAAAATCACCGCCATGAAATCCCGCCTCCTGCGCCTGGTTGTCTGTGCGCTGATTGTAGGAAGCATTGCTGCCTGCTCCACCCGCCCGGCCCCGCCGCCTGCATCCGCCCCGTCGGCGTCCACCGTGCCCCCGGCGGGACCGCTGCCTGCCGCGCCGGCCCCCGGCAGCGGCAAGAGCCGCTGGGTGCCGGTGTCCTGGAGCGAGCTGCCGGGCTTCGAGGGCGATGCGCTGCACGAGGCCTGGAACGCCTGGCTGCGCAGCTGCGAGCGCCCGCCGGCGGCGTTTGCCGCTTTATGCGGCGACGTGCGCCGCCTAGCCATCGCCACCGAGGCCGAGCAGCGCGCCTGGATGGTCGAGCGCCTGCAGCCCTACCGCATCGAGGCGCAGGACGGCGGCAGCGAGGGCCTGCTCACGGGCTACTTCGAGCCCTTCCTGCAGGCCTCGCGCCTGCCGGGCAATGGCTTTGACGTGCCCCTGTTCCGCCCGCCGGCCGGCCTGGGCACGCGCCGCCCCTGGTACACGCGCCAGCAGATCGACACTCTGCCCGAGGCGCGTGCGCAGCTGGCCGGACGGGCGATTGCCTGGGTCAGCGACCCGGTGGCCGCCATGGTGCTGCACATCCAGGGCTCGGGGCGGCTGCTGGTGCGCGAGCCCGACGGCAGCACGCGCATGGTGCGCCTGGCCTTTGCCGGCACCAACGACCAGCCGTACAAGAGCGTGGGCCGCTGGCTGCTCGACCAGGGCTTGGTGCGCGACGCCACCTGGCCGGGCATCACCGCCTGGACGCAGGCCAACCCGCAGCGCGTGCAGGAGATGCTGTGGTCCAACCCGCGCTACGTGTTCTTCCGCGAGGAGCCGCTCGATGCGCTGGACGCCTCGTTCGGCCCGCGCGGCGCCCAGGGCGTGCCGCTGACGCCGGGCCGCTCGATTGCCGTGGACCGCGCAAGCATCCCCTACGGCACGCCGGTCTGGCTCGCCTCCAGCGGCCCCACGGTGCAGCTGTCGCGCCTGGTGCTGGCGCAGGACACGGGCAGCGCCATCGTCGGCGCGGTGCGCGCGGACTTCTTCACCGGCTGGGGCGAGCAGGCGGGCGACATCGCCGGGCGGCTCAAGCAGGGCCTGCGGCTGTGGGCGCTGTGGCCGAAATAGCGCCCCGGCAAGGAGCGGCAGCGGGGCCGTTGGTCCATGGACGATTGTGAAAGAAATATGGCTTTTACCCATATCCACAGCCGATAGCCTGCTATGAAAAATTATGCAGCCAGCCCGTCGACCGCCTCCCAGGTCCTGGCCCTGGAGGAGGCGCAGCTGCGTCGCATCCTGCTGGCGCAGGCCGTCGCGCGGCAGGATGCGCAGGGCTCGCTGGTCACTGCCGCCGAGAGCGAGGCGGCGCTGCAGGACGGCGTTGCCGGCGCACGGGCCGCGGGCGCCGTGCCGGTGCAGCCAGGCGATGTGCTGCTGCCGCGGGCCGAGGCCCTGCTGCGGCACGCCGCCGGGCGCGAACCGGCCATCGCCGCGCTGCAGGCGGACGGGTGGCGCCTGCGCTGGCTGGCACGCACCCTGCCGCTGGCGGCCCTGGCCCTGGGGCTGGCGGCCGACCGCATCGCCAATGCCCACCGGGTCGATCTGCTGTCGCCGCCCCTGCTGCTGGTGCTGGCGTGGAATTTGGCCGTCTATCTGGCGCTGGCCTGGCGCGCTCTGCGCCGCAGCCCGGCGCCCTCGGGCGCGCCGCCTGCGGCGCAGGAGCCGCCGCTGGCGCTGCGCTGGCTGGCGTGGCTGGAGCGCGCGCCCGGCAGCCGCCAGGGCCTGGCCGCGCGCGTTGCCGCCGACTTCCAGGCGCACTGGCTGACGCACACGGCACCGCTGCAGGGCGCGCGCCTGGCGCGCGTGCTGCACCTGTGCGCTGCCGCATGGGGCGCGGGGCTGGCGCTGTCGCTGCTGCTGCGCGGGCTGGTGGTGCGCTACCAGTTCGGCTGGGAGAGCACCTTCCTGGACGCCGCCCAGGTCCACACCCTGGCCCACGCGCTGTTCTGGCCGCTCACGGCGCTCACGGGCGCGGCACCGTTCTCGCTGGCGGAGATCGTCGCCAGCGAGAACTTCGCCGGCCAGGGCAGCGCGGGCGGTCGCTGGGTCTGGATGTATGTCGGCCTGCTGGCCCTGATGGTGGTGCTGCCGCGCCTGGCCCTGGCGGCCTGGGAGCGCTGGCGCGAGGCGCGGCTGGCCCGGCACCTGGCGCTGGACCTGGCCGCGCCCGAATTCGACGCGCTGCGCGCGGCCCTGCCCGCCGACCTGGTCCTGGGCGTGGCCGGCGCCAATGCGACCGAGCGGCACGCGCTGGCCCAGGTCCTCGGCCTGCACCCGGCCCCGGCGGCGGCCGACCGCCTGCACTGGGTGGCCGCGGACCAGGCTGCGGCGCAGCAGGCGGTGGACGCCGTCGTGCTGGCCTGGAGCCCGGTGCCCGAAGAGCGCCTGCCCGCCGCCTGGCGCCAGGCCCCCGTGCTGACCCTGCCCTGGAGCGGCTGGGGCGCCAGCTGGGTGCGCGAGCCGGCGCTGTTCGACCGGCTGCGGCCCCTGCTGCCGCAACACGCAGCTGCGCTGGCGCGGCTGGACGAGGCCTGGCAGGCGCAAAGCCGTCAGCGCTTCGAGCAGTCCGTGCAACTGCTGACCGGGCACCTGCGCGCCTGCGCCGCGCTGGCGGGCGAGGAACAGCGCGCCGAGCCCCTGGCCCAGCAGCTGCAGGCGCTCGATGCCGCGCTGCGCAGCCTGCATGGACTGACGCCACCAGCCGGCGCACAGGCTGGCGAGCCGGGCGCCGGGCCCCACTCCGCCAGCCCCCCGCGCCCGGACGGCGCCACCACGGACAGGGCCGGCACTGACGTGCTGGCCGTGGTCGGCACCTCGGCGGGCGCCGCCGCAGGCGCGGCCGCCGGGGCCAAGGCAGGCGCCCTGATCGACCTGGGCCTGGGCGGCCTGAGCCTGGGCGCCGGCACTGCCGTGGGCGCCCTGCTGGGCGGCGTCACGGCCTGGACGCTGCGCGGCCTGCAAAAGCGCGGCTCGGCGCAGGAGGCGCTGCGCCAGATGACGCAGGCCGCCTGCCTGCACTACCTGCTGCTGGCCCACCAGGGCCGTCTGGCCGACGACACCCTGCAGGCGCTGTCGGCGTCCTGGCCGGCGCAGCTGGACGAGGCACTCGGCCCGCACTGGCCGGCGCTGCACGCCGCACTGCTGGTGCGCGAGGGCGCGCCAGCCGGTTCATCGGCGACCGGGCTGCTCGGCGCCGTGCTGCAGGCGGTGCTGCAGCGCAGCCCGGCCGGCCCCGCCCCTCAATCGCCCTCGACCACGTACCTGGACACCACCGGCGGCGCCTCGCCCACGTGAAACGCGAAGCGCCGGTCGCGCAGCGCCACGTCCGAGGCGGTGACGCGCTCGAAGCGGCGCAGGTGCTCGGTCCAGGACTCGTCCACGATGCGCTCGACGTAGCGGCTCGGCTCCTCGATGTCGTGCTGCAGCTCCCACGACAGGGCGCCCGCGCGCAGCCGGGCGCGGCGGCTTTCCTGCATGACGGCGCGAAACTGCGCCGCCTGCGCCGGGTGGATGCGGTACTCGATGCTGGTCACCAGGCGCAGGCCGGTGGCGGGGGCGCTGTGCGCCTGAGGCGGCTGGAACGCCGCCAGCGCCGGGCTCAGATCCTCGGCCGCATGCCGCCCGGAGACCAGCCGCTGCACCAGCGCCATGGCGGCCACCCCGGATACGGCCGCCAGGGCCAGGCTCAGGGGGACGCCGGTCCAGGATGCCACCTGCCCCCACAGCGCGGCGCCCGCGGCAGTGGCGCCCATGATGGCCATCTGGTAGATCGACATGCCGCGCGCGCGCACCCAGTTGGGCAGGGCCAGCTGCGCCGAGACGGTGAGCGTGTTGGCCGCCGTCAGCCAGGCCGCGCCGCCCAGCACCATGGCCGGCACGGCCACGTAGGCGTTGGGCGCCAGCGCCACCACGGCCGTGGCCAGCGCCTGCACCAGGGCGCCGCGCCCGACCAGCTGGTCCATGGACATGCGCTGACGCAGCCGCGGCAGGAACAGCGCCGAGCTGACCGCGCCCGCGCCCATGGAGGCCAGCAGCAGCGTGAAGGTGCCGGCGCCGCCGCCCTGCAGGCCGCGCGCCACCAGCGGCAGCAGCGCCAGCAGCGCCGTGGCGTGCAGGAAGAACACGGTGATGCGCCACAGCACGGCGCGCATGGGCGGCGACTCGCGCACGAAGGCCAGGCCCACGCGCATGGCGCTGCCCAGGCGCTCGCGCCCCAGCGGCTGCGGCGTGGGCGCGCGGCGCCAGCGCATGATGATCAGGCCCGCCGCCACCGACAGCACGGCGTTGAGCACGAACACCCAGGCGCTGCCGGCGCTGGCGATGATGGCGCCGGCCACCAGCGGGCCAATGATGCGCGAGCCGTTCATGGCCACGCCGTTGAGCGCCAGCGCCGCGGGCAGCTGCGGCCGCGGCACCAGGTCGGGCACGATGGCGGCGAACACCGGCCAGCGCATCGCCAGGCCGATGCCGTTGGCGAAGGTGAGCGCCAGCAACGTCCAGGCGTTGAGCCCGCCCGCCAGGATGGCCACGCACAGCACCACGGCCACGGCCGCCACCCAGAACTGCGTGAACATGAAATAGCGCCGCCGGTCCAGGATGTCGGCCAGCGCGCCGCTGGGCAGCCCCAGCAGGAACACCGGCAGCGTCGAGGCCGTCTGCACCAGCGCCACCAGCGCGGGCGAGTCGGTGAGCGTGGTCATCAGCCAGGCGGTGGCCACGTCGCTCATCCACATGCAGGTGTTGGCGGCCAGCCAGGTCAGCCACATCATGCGAAACACCGGCACGGCCAGGGGCGCGAAGGCCGATTCGGGGGCGCGCTGGGCGCTGCCCTGGCGCAGCCGGGCGCTGGCGGCGGCCTCGGCCGCGTCCGCGCTGGCCGAGGCGCCCGGGCCGGCCCCGGCGGCAGGCGGCGGGGCGGCGCGCGGCGGCGCGCTGTCGTGGGAGGGCTGGGGCGGCATGTGCCCGCATTGTGGCGGGCTGCGGGCCGGCGCGTGCGCGCCGGCGGCGGCGCCCCCGGCCCGGCGTCGGAATTGCATCAAAAAAGGGGTTTTCCGTTGCCCGTCAATGAAACATAGCTATCGAAAGAGAAGCGCCGCCCTTTCAGCCTTTCAAATGGCCCAGCGGCAGCGCGCCGCCGGCCTTGACCTCGCCCAGCGAGAAGCTGGTGTGCATGTCCTTGACGTTGGGCAGGTTGAGCAGCACCGTGCGTGCGAACTGCGAGAAGCTGTCCAGGTCGCGCGCCACCACCTGCAGCTCGAAGGTGCCGGTGCCGCTGATGTAGTGGCACGAGACCACCTCGGGGATCTGCTCTATCGCCTCCTCCATGGCGCGCGTCAGGTCGCCGGTGTTGCGCTCGGCGTCCAGCCGCACGAAGGCCAGCACCCCCAGGCCGATCTTGTGCCGGTCGATCTCGGCGTGATAGCCGCGGATGAAGCCCGCCTCCTCCAGCGCACGCACGCGGCGCCAGCACGGCGCGGCCGACAGGCCCACGCGCTGTGCCAGCTCGGCGTTGGTGAGGCGCGCGTCGCGCTGCAATTCCTGCAGGATGGCGATGTCATGGCGATCGAGTGTTTCCATTTTTTCATTGTTTTGGGAAAGAATCTTTCTCGCATCAGGGTAAACACGGCAAAGAACACAAAGACACAACGCCTTGTCGCGCATACACTGCACATCCATGGCCGACTGGCCACGCCTTGCCGTGCCCGACACCCGTGGCACGCCGAACACGGAGACACACCATGAACGCCCCCCTGCCCGAGCACGTGCGCCGTGCACTCGAAACCGTATCGCTCGACGACAAATACACCCTGGAGCGTGGCCGCGCCTTCATGAGCGGCGTGCAGGCCCTGGTGCGCCTGCCCATGCTGCAGCGCCAGCGCGACGCGCAGGCGGGCCTTGCTACCGCCGGCTTCATCAGCGGCTACCGCGGCTCGCCCCTGGGCGGCTACGACCAGGCGCTGTGGGCCGCGCGCAAGCACCTGGCCGAGCAGCACATCGTCTTTCAGCCGGGCGTCAACGAGGAGCTGGCCGCCACCGCCGTGTGGGGCACGCAGCAGCTGGACATCTACCCCGACAGCAAGAAGTACGACGGCGTCTTCGGCATCTGGTATGGCAAGGGCCCGGGCGTGGACCGCAGCGTGGACGTCTTCAAGCACGCCAACATGGCCGGCACGGCCCGGCACGGCGGCGTGATCGCCGTCGCAGGCGACGACCACATCAGCAAAAGCTCGACGGCGGCGCACCAGAGCGACCACATCTTCAAGGCCTGTAGCATCCCGGTGTTCTTCCCCAGCAGCGTGCAGGACATCCTGGACATGGGCCTGCACGCCTTTGCCATGAGCCGCTTCAGCGGCCTGTGGTCGGGCATGAAGACCATCCAGGAGGTGGTCGAGTCTTCCGCCAGCGTCTCGGTGGACCCGGACCGGACGCGAATCCTCCTGCCCGAGGATTTCGAGATGCCGCCCGGCGGCCTGCACATCCGCTGGCCCGACGCGCCCCTGGAGCAGGAGGCGCGCATGATGAACCACAAGTGGTACGCGGCGCTGGCCTACGTGCGCGCCAACCGCCTGAACTACAACGTCATCGAGAACGGTGCGCGCGACCGCTTCGGCCTCATCGCCAGCGGCAAGGCCTACAACGACATGCGCCAGGCCCTGGTCGACCTGGGGCTTCATGATGACACCTGCCGCGAGCTGGGCATCCGCGTGCATAAGGTCAACGTGGTCTGGCCGCTGGAGGCCACCATCACGCGCGATTTCGCCCAGGGACTGCAGGAAATCCTGGTGGTGGAGGAAAAGCGCCAGGTCATCGAGTACCAGCTCAAGGAGCAGCTCTACAACTGGCGCGCCGACGTGCGCCCCGACGTGCTGGGCAAGTTCGACGAAGTCGAGGGCGACCATTCCGGCGGCGAGTGGGGCGTGCCCAACCCGGCCGAGAACTGGCTGCTGCGCGCGCAGGCCGACCTGACGCCGGCGCTGATCGCCCGGGCGATCGCCAAACGCCTGGCCAAGCTGGGCGTGCCCGAGCACATCACCCGGCGCATGGACGAGCGCCTGGCGGTGATCGACGCGCGCGAACGCGGCCTGGCCGCGCAGAGCCTGCAGACGGGCGATCGCATGCCGTGGTTTTGCAGCGGCTGCCCGCACAACACCAGCACCCGCGTGCCCGAGGGCTCGCGCGCCGTGGCCGGCATCGGCTGCCACTACATGGCCAACTGGATGCCCGACCGCAACACCAGCACCTTCACGCAGATGGGCGGCGAAGGCGTGACGTGGGTCGGCCAGGCGCCTTTCACGTCGGAAAAGCACGTGTTCGCCAACCTGGGCGACGGCACGTACTTCCACAGCGGCCTGCTGGCGATCCGCCAGTCGATCGCTGCCGGAGCGAACATCACCTACAAGATCCTCTACAACGACGCCGTGGCCATGACCGGCGGCCAGCAGGTGGGCGAGCGCCCCGAAGGCCATTCGGTCGCGCAGATCGCGCACAGCCTGCTGGCCGAGGGCGTGGCCCGGCTGGTGGTGGTGACCGACGAGCCGGAGAAGTACGCCGGCCGCACGCACGCGGCGGGCAGCGCACGGGACAGCCGGCCCGAGCTGCTCAACGACCTGCCGCCGGGCATCGAGGTCTTCCACCGCGACGAGCTCGACCGCATCCAGCGCGAGCTGCGGGACGTCCCCGGCTGCACGGCGCTGATCTACGACCAGACCTGCGCCACCGAAAAGCGCCGCCGCAGAAAGCGCGGCAAGCTGGCCACGCCGGCCAAGACGGTGATCATCAACGAGCTGGTCTGCGAGGGCTGCGGCGACTGCTCCGTGCAATCGAACTGCCTGTCGGTGGAGCCGGTGGAGACCGACTTTGGCAGGAAGCGCCGCATCAACCAGAGCACCTGCAACAAGGACTATTCCTGCGTCAAGGGTTTCTGCCCCAGCTTCGTGACCATCGAAGGCGGGCAGCTCAAAAAACCCAAGAAGGAAAAGAAGGGCGACCTGGCCAGCCTGCCGCCGCTGCCCGAGCCCACGCTGCCGCGTGCCGACACGGCCTTCGGCATCGTCGTGGCCGGCGTGGGCGGCACGGGCGTGATCACCATCGGGTCCCTCCTGGGCATGGCCGCGCACCTGGAGGGCAAGGGCGTGCTCACGCAGGACGCGGCCGGCCTGGCGCAAAAGGGCGGCGCCACCTGGAGCCATGTGCAGATCGCCAACCACCCCGAGGCCATCTACACCACCAAGGTGGACACGGCCAAGGCCGACCTGGTGATCGGCTGCGACCCCATCGTCACCGCCAACAAGGTGACGCTGGCCGCGATGCAGCCAGGGCGCACCTTCGTTGCGCTCAACACCAGCGGCACGCCGGCGGCGGCCTTCGTGCACAACCCCGACTGGCAGTTCCCCGGGGCCAGCTGCGAGGCCGCCATCGGCGAGGCCGTCGGGCGCGAGCTGCTGGGCGTGCTGGACGCCGAGCGCGCCGCCACCCAGCTGCTGGGCGACAGCATCTATACCAATCCGCTGCTGCTGGGCTATGCCTGGCAGAAGGGCCGCGTGCCGCTGTCCCATGCCGCGCTGATGCGCGCCATGGAGTTGAACGGCGTGCAGGTTGCCAACAACCAGGCGGCCTTCGAGTGGGGCCGGCGCCTGGCGCACGATCCGGCCGAGGTGCAGGCGCTGCTGGCCACCACGCAGGTCATCCAGTTCGTGAAGAAGCCGGCCCTGGCCGAGGTCATCGCCCGCCGCGTGGAGTTCCTCACCGGCTACCAGAACGCCGCCTACGCCGATGAATATCGCGCCTTCGTCGACAAGGTGCGCGCGGCCGAGGAGCGCCTGGGCCAGGGCACGCGCCTGACCGAGGCCGTGGCGCGCTACCTGTTCAAGCTGATGGCCTACAAGGACGAGTACGAGGTGGCGCGCCTGCACACCGACCCGGCCTTCCTGGCGCGCATCGAGGGCATGTTCGAAGGCGACTACCGCGTCGTGCACCACCTGGCGCCTCCCACCCTGGCGCTGAAGAAGAACGCCCAGGGCGAGCCCATCAAGCAGGCCTACGGCACGTGGATGCGCCGCGCCTTCGGCGTTCTCACGCAGATGAAGGGCCTGCGCGGCACGGCGCTCGATCCGTTCGGCAAGACCGAGGAGCGCCGCACCGAACGCGCGCTGATCCAGCAGTACCGCGCCACCATCGAGGAGCTGCTGGCGGGCCTGGCGCCCGAGCGCCTGGCGCTGGCGGTGGAGATCGCGCGCATCCCCGAGGAGATCCGCGGCTACGGCCACGTGAAGGAGCGCCACCTGGCAGCGGCGCGCGCCAAGTGGGATGCGCTGCTGCAGCGCTGGCGTGAGCCGCAGGCGCAGCCGGCGGCCGAAACTCTGAGCGCCTGAGCGCCCGGGGCGCAGGCCCCCCTTTGGGCCAGCAGGGCGCTTCTGCCTCCCTCTCCCCCCTGGGGGAGAGGGCTGGGGTGAGGGGGTGGAACAGGCGCAGCCCCCGGGCGAGCACCCCCACCCCAGCCCTCCCCCGCTGCGCGGGAGAGGGAGCCGGGAAGCCAGCCAGCTTTTTGCGCCCCCGCCTACACCCCGCCTACACCCCGCCTACACCCCGCCTACACCCCCGCCTGCGTCCCCGCCCGCGCCGTCCAGGCCTGCGCCTGCGCATCCCCCTGCCCGGCGCCCCCCTGCCCCGCCACCTGCACCCGGCTGACCGGCACGGCCAGCTGCACGTCCAGCGCCTGCAGCCGCTCGAGGATGCCCAGGTTGATGCGCTGCTGGATGTCCATGTACCGGTTGAAGTCCGCGTCCTCGACGATATAGACCACCTCGAAGTCCAGCGAGCTGGCGCCGAAGCTCTTGAAGTGCGCGCGGTCGAAGCGCACCTTGGGCACGGCCCGGATGATCTCGCCCACGGCGCGCGAGACCGCCTCGACCCTGTCCGGCGGCGTCGCCTGCGCGATGCTGAAGGCAAAGACGATGCGCCGCTCGCGCATCAGGCGGTAGTTGTTGATGGTCTGCTTGAGCAGGTCGGTGTTGCCCACGACCACCTGCTCGCCGCTGAGCGCCTTGATGCGCGTGGTCTTGACGCCCACCTTCTGCACCGTGCCGGCCACGTTGCCCACGACGATGAAATCGCCCACCTCGAAGGGCTTGTCCACGGCGATCGCCATGGAGGCGAACAGGTCGCCCAGGATGTTCTGCACCGCCAGCGCCACCGCCACGCCGCCCACGCCCAGGCTGGCGATGAAGGCGGTGATGTTCACCCCCAGGTTGGACAGGATGGCCAGCGCCACGGTCGCCCACAGCAGCGTGCGCAGCCCCCAGGACATGAGCGTCGCCGAGGCGCTGACCTGACCCGGGCTGGTGGCGCCGTGGTGCACGCGGTAGCGCTCCACCGCCACGCCGATGGCGCGCGCGCCCCACAGGCCGATCTGCGCCGCCAGCGCCAGGAACCACAGCTGCCCGACCCGCGCATGCCAGCGTTCGGGCAGGTCCAGCAGGCCCAGTCCCACCAGCACGGCGGCCAGCAGGATCAGGGTGTGGCTGGTGCCGGCCAGCATCTGCGCGATCAGGCTGGCGGCGCCGGCATGGGTGCCACGTTCACGGTGCAGGCTGGCGTGCCGCGTGGCCCAGCGCAGCAGCAGGGTCAGCAGCAGATAGGTGGCCATGGCGGCCGCGGCGGCCAGGAGCACACTGGCGGCGGACATGCCCCACAGCACATTTCCATGCAGCCAGTTCCATTCGGGGAGATTCATGCGTGACAGTTCCTTGTCTCTTCGGCGGGCACAAAAACAAAGGCGCCCCCGGAGGGGCGCTGCAAGGCCCATCCTAACGGCCGGCCCGTACGTTGCGCGTAGGTGCAGGCCGACGGGCGGCGCGCATGCTGCAGCAAAACCCCCACGCAGGGCCGGGAAGGCCGCCGCATACAATGCCCGGCTGCCCGCGCGCCGGCAACCGTGGCCGCGCGCGCTCCCCCACACCGTTGTCCTTTCGAATTTCCGGAGCCCGTCGCCGTGCTGATTTCCCCCGCCTTCGCCCAGACCGCCCCCGCCGCAGCCGCCGAGGGCGGCATGATGGCCTCGCTCACCGGCATGCTGCCGCTGGTGCTGATGTTCGTGGTGCTGTACTTCATCATGATCCGCCCGCAGATGAAGCGCCAGAAGGAACACAAGGCCATGATCGATGCCCTGGCCAAGGGTGACGAGGTGGTCACCTCCGGCGGCCTGCTGGGCCGCGTCACGCGCATGGGCGAAGGCACGTTGCACCTGGAGATCGCGGCAGGCGTGGAAGTGCAGGTGCAGCGCGGCTCGGTCTCGCAGGTGCTGCCCAAGGGCAGCGTGAAGTGAGCCGCCAGGGCCCTTCTTCCGACTGTTGTTCACCCACCGCGACGGGGCAGGCCAGACAGCCGGCCCCGTCGCCCGTTTGCGAGGCAAGAGCGCAACCATGAACCGCTACCCTGCCTGGAAGTACGCCATCCTCGTGATCGCGCTGCTCATCGGCTTTCTCTACACCCTGCCCAATTTCTTCGGCGAAGCGCCCGCCGTACAAGTCTCCTCGGCCAAGGCCACGGTCAAGGTCGACACCGCCGTGCGCGAGCGCGTCGAGCAGGCGCTGGCCGCGGCCGGCGTGGCGTCCGACTCCATCGTCCTCGAAGGCACCTCGGTGCGGGCGCGCTTTGACACGCCCGACAACCAGCTCAAGGCCAAGGACGCCATCGAGCGCGCGCTGATCCCCGATGCGGGCGACCCGGCCTACATCGTCGCGCTGAACCTGGTCTCGCGCTCGCCCGACTGGCTCACCGCCATCCATGCGCGCCCCATGTACCTGGGCCTGGACCTGCGCGGCGGCGTGCACTTCATGCTGCAGGTGGACATGCAAGCGGCGCTGACCAAGAAGGCCGAGAGCTACGCCGGCGACATCCGCACCGCACTGCGCGAAAAGAGCGTCCGCCACGGCGGCGTCACGCGCGAGGGCCAGACGGTGCGCGTGCGCGTGCGCGACGAGGCCACGCTCACGGCAGCGCGCAACCTGGTCTCCGACCAGTTCCCGGACCTGATGACCACCAGCGCGCCGGACGGCGACGCCACCGTGCTCACCGCCGCCATCAAGCCCGAGGCGCTGCGCCGCGTGCAGGAGCAGGCGCTCAAGCAGAACATCACCACGCTGCACAACCGCATCAACGAGCTGGGCGTGGCCGAACCGGTCATCCAGCAGCAGGGCCTGGACCGCATCGTGGTGCAGCTGCCCGGCGTGCAGGACACGGCCAAGGCCAAGGACATCCTGGGCCGCACCGCCACGCTGGAGGTGCGCATGGTCGACGAAGGCACCGAGGCGCGCGCCGCCGAAGCTGGCGCCGGCCCCGTGCCCTTTGGCGACGAGAAATACCTCGACCGCAACGGCCAGGCCATGATCGTCAAGAAGCAGGTGGTGCTCACGGGCGAGAACCTGACCGACGCCCAGCCGGGCTTTGACAGCCAGACGCAGGAGCCCACCGTCAACCTGACGCTCGACGCCAAGGGCTCGCGCATCTTCAAGGACGTGACGCGCGAGAACGTGGGCAAGCGCATGGCCATCGTGCTGTTCGAAAAGGGCAAGGGCGAGGTGGTGACGGCCCCGGTGATCCGCAGCGAGATCGGCGGCGGGCGGGTGCAGATCTCCGGGCGCATGACCACCGTGGAGGCCAATGACACGGCGCTGCTGCTGCGCGCCGGCTCGCTGGCCGCGCCCATGGAGATCATCGAGGAATACACCATCGGCCCGAGCCTGGGCGCGGACAACATCGCGCGCGGCGTGCACTCGGTCGTGTGGGGCATGGCGGCCATCGCCGCCTTCATGTGCGTGTACTACATGCTGTTCGGCGTGTTCTCCACCATCGCGCTGTCGGTGAACGTGCTGATGCTGGTGGCCATCCTGTCCATGCTGCAGGCCACGCTGACCCTGCCCGGCATCGCCGCCATGGCGCTGGCCCTGGGCGTGGCCATCGACTCCAACGTGCTGATCAACGAGCGCATCCGCGAGGAGCTGCGCGCCGGCGTCGCGCCGCAGGCGGCGATTGCCGCTGGCTACGAGCGCGCCTGGGCCACCATCCTGGACTCCAACGTCACCACGCTGATCGCGGGCCTGGCGCTGCTGGCCTTTGGTACCGGCCCGGTGCGCGGCTTCGCCGTGGTCCACACCATCGGCATCCTGACCAGCATGTTCTCGGCCGTGTTCTTCTCGCGCGGCCTGGTCAACCTCTGGTATGGCCGCAAGAAGAAATTGAAGAGCGTGGCCATCGGCCAGGTCTGGAAGCCCGAGGACGCCTCGGAGCTGCGCTCCGTGGCCGGCCGCGGCACGAGCAACTGACGAGGAAGGGCAAGAATCATGGAATTCTTCCGCATCAAACGGGACATCCCGTTCATGAAATACGCGTTGGTGCTCAACGCGATTTCCTTCATCACCTTCGCCCTGGCGGTGTTCTTCCTGGTCACGCGCGGGCTGCACCTGTCGGTGGAGTTCACCGGCGGCACCGTCATGGAGGTGGCCTACACCCAGACCGCCGACATCGGCAAGGTGCGCGAGACGGTGGCCGGCCTGGGCTACCCGGACGTGGTGGTGCAGAACTTCGGCACCTCGCGCGACGTCATGATCCGCCTGCCGGTGCAAAAGGGCGTGACGTCCGCGCAGCAAAGCGAGCAGGTGCTGGCGGCGCTGCAGAAGGAGGACACCGGCGTGCAGCTGCGCCGCACCGAGTTCGTCGGCCCGCAGGTGGGCGAGGAGCTGGTGCACGGCGGCCTGATGGCGCTGGGCATGGTGGTGCTGGGCATCGTCATCTACCTGGCCTTGCGCTTCGAGTGGAAGTTCGGCGTGGCGGCCATCATCGCCAACCTGCACGACGTGGTCATCATCCTGGGCTTCTTCGCCTTCTTCCAGTGGGAATTCTCGCTGTCGGTGCTGGCCGGCGTGCTGGCGGTGCTGGGCTACTCGGTCAACGAGTCAGTGGTGATCTTCGACCGGATCCGCGAGACCTTCAGGAAGTTCAGAAAGCTCAACACGCACGAGGTGATCGACCACGCCATCACCTCGACCATGAGCCGCACCATCATCACCCACGCCTCGACCGAGGCCATGGTGCTGTCGATGTTCTTCTTCGGCGGCCCGAGCCTGCACAACTTTGCCCTGGCGCTGACCATCGGCATCCTGTTCGGCATCTACTCGTCGGTGTTCGTCGCCGCGGCCATCGCCATGTGGCTGGGCGTCAAGCGCGAGGACCTGGTCAAGACCGGCACCAGGAAGGAAGGCGACCCGGACGACCCGAACGCGGGCGCGGTGGTCTGATGTCCATCAGGCCGGGGGGCGAACAGCCCACCCGGCCTTTTTTTCGCCTTACCTGGCCTGGTAGACGCTGGTGCCTTCCTTGATCGTCTCAAGCACCTGCAGGGTGGACAGCTGCTGGCGCGGCATGGTCACCGGGTTGTCCGACAGCACCACGAAGTCCGCCAGCTTGCCCTTTTCGATGGAACCCTTGCGGTCCTCCTCGAAGTGCTGGTAGGCGGCCCACAGCGTGAGCGACTTGAGCGCCGTGGCTGGGTCCACGCGGTGCTCGGCGCCCAGCACCTGGCCGGTGCGCGTCACGCGATTGACCGTGGCGTCCAGCACCCGGATGGACGACGGAAACGCCACCGGCGCGTCGTGGTGCGAGGTGAAGCGCATGCCGCGCGCCAGCACCCAGCCGGTGGGCGAGATGTCCTCGGCGCGCTGCGGGCCCAGGACCGATTCGCGGTGCCAGTCGCCCCAGTAGAACGTATGCATCGGAAACAGCGACGGGAAGATGCCCAGCGTATCGAGCTGCGCCACCTGGTCCTTGCGCAATGTCTGGCCATGGATCAGCACTGGGCGCGGGTCCTGCACGGCGGGCACGCGCTGCTTGGCCACGCGCACTGCGCCGATGAGCTGGTCGATGGCCGCGTCGCCGTTGGCGTGCACGATTACCTGCCAGCCCTTGCTGAACGCCTGGGTCATCAGCTCGTTGGCCTTGTCGCTGCTCAGCACGCCGTAGCCGGCGTAGTCGGCAGGCTTGCCCGCGGGCGCCTTGTAGTAAGGCTGGGAAAGCCAGGCCGTCTTGCCCTGGGGCGAGCCGTCCAGCGTCATCTTGACGCCGCCGATACGAAAGTGCCGGGTGTAGTCACGGCTGTAGTAGGGGCCCTGCATCATGCTGCCGTCGCCGAGTTCCAGAATGTCGGGGTAGGACACGACGTCGATCTTGAAGACGCCGGCCTGGGACGCGCGGATGGTCTGGGCCACGTTGTCGGGGCTGGAGCGGCCGTCCTGCACGGTGGTGTAGCCGTACTTCAGGTACAGGTCCTGCGCCTTGGCCAGCCAGCCGGAGGCCTGCTCTTCGGACAGCTTGGGCATCAGGCGCATGGCGGCGCCGAAGAAGGCGTTTTCTTCCAGCAGGCCATTGGGCTCCTGCGAGCCGGCCTTGCGCCCGATCACGCCGCCCTGCGGGTCGGGCGTGGCGGCGCTGATGCCCGCCTGCTTGAGCGCCACGCTGTTGAGCACGCCGAAGTGGCTGGACTGGTGGATGATCATCACCGGCACGGTGCTGGAGACGGCGTCGAGCTCCTCGCGCGTGGGATGGCGCTGCTCCTTGAGCTGCGAGTCGTCGTAGCCGAACCCCAGCACGATGCCCAGCTCGCGGGCCTCGGGCGAAGTCTGCATGTGGCGGCGCAGGTTCTCCTGCAGCTGCGCGACCGAATCGTTGTTGCCGTCGGGCGAAGGCAGCATGTTGGCCGACACGGCCTGCAGACCCACGATGCTCAGGTGGCTGTGCGGATCGACGAAGCCCGGCAGCAGGGTCTTGCCCTTCAAATCCACCACGCGGGTGGCCGGGCCCTGCAGCTTCAGGATGTCCGAGCGGCGGCCCACGGCGGTGATGCGCCCGCCCTGCACGGCCACGGCCTCGGCGTTGGGCTGCGCATCGTTCATGGTCAGGATGGGGCCACCCAGGTAAATGCTGTCGGCGACTCCTTGTGGCGCGCCAGGGCTTGCGCACCCAGCGACCAAACCAGTGAGAAGGCCGGCGGTGGCCAGGGCGACGATGCGTTGCTTCATGGGGAACCTCCAAAATGAAAAAAGCCATGCGGGTTGTAACTCACGGCTACAACCGGCCTGGGAAGAAAACATCTTCTGGCTTTTACATCTTGATAGCAAGTTCTTATTTTCCTCCTCGCTGACGCTGCGGGCCGGCAGCGCAGGGGTTCGAGGCAATCGTCCTGGGCGCTACAGCGCCTCATCCTCGTCCGCCCCGCCGCTGCGCACCACGCGGCGTACCACGTCGGCATCGAATCCCCGCGCGGCCAGGAAGCGCATCTGCCGCGCCTGCTCTTCCCGCGTGGTCGCGGGTGGGGCGCTGCCAAAGCGCTGGCGCCAGACGGCGCGGGCGCGCTCGGCCTCGGTGCTCGCCAGCGCCTGTCCGGCGGCGCGCAGCAGGTCCTCGTCCAGGCCCTTGCCGCGCAGCTCCTGCAGCACGCGGCGGCTGCCCAGGCGGGTGGCACGCCGGTGCATGTGCGACTCGGCCACGCGCCCGGCATTGATGAAGTCCTTGGCCTCCAGCTCGTCGAGCAGCGCAGCCAGGTCCTCGCCCTCCTGCACGTGGCGCGCGAGCTTGGCCTGCAGCTCGCTGCGCGAGTGCTCGCGCTGGGCCAGCAGGCGCAGGGCGCGGCCCTTGAGCGAGAGTCTGGCAAAACCCATGGTGCTACCTTTCAAATAGCTGCGGGCCCTTGTGTGACAAGGGCCCGCAGCTTTTTCACTGAAAACTCAGGAGCCGATCAGAGCAGGCTTTCCTCGATCTTGGGATCGCTCTTGCGACCCCGGGGCGCGGCGGCCTTGTCCTCGGCCGTGCCCTCCGGGGCGGGCGCCGGCTCGGCCTGGCCCACCGCGGGCGGCAGCAGGGCGATGCCCAGGCTGTCCCGCACCTTATTCTCGATCTCGCGGGCCAGCTCCGGGTTCTCGCGCAGGAACTCGCGCGCGTTGTCGCGGCCCTGGCCGATCTTCTCGCCGTTGTAGGCGTACCAGGCGCCGCTCTTGTCGACGATGCGCGCATTCACGCCCATGTCGATGATCTCGCCTTCGCGCGAGATGCCCTCGCCGAACAGGATGTCGAACTCGGCTGTCTTGAAGGGCGGGCTGACCTTGTTCTTGACCACCTTCACGCGCGTCTCGTTGCCGATGGGGTTGTCGCCTTTCTTGATGGTGCCGATGCGGCGGATGTCGAGGCGCACCGAGGCGTAGAACTTCAGCGCGTTGCCGCCGGTCGTCGTCTCGGGGCTGCCGAACATGACGCCGATCTTCATGCGGATCTGGTTGATGAAGATGACCGTGCAGTTGGTCTTCTTGATGGTCGCGGTGAGCTTGCGCAGCGCCTGGCTCATCAGGCGCGCCTGCAGGCCGGGCAGCTGGTCGCCCATGTCGCCCTCAATCTCGGCCTTGGGGGTGAGCGCCGCGACCGAGTCGATGACGATCAGGTCCACCGCGCCCGAGCGCACCAGGCTGTCGACGATCTCCAGCGCCTGCTCGCCGGTGTCGGGCTGGCTGATCAGGAGGTCGGACAGGTTCACGCCGAGCTTTTGTGCGTACTGCACGTCGAGCGCGTGCTCGGCGTCGACGAAGGCGCATTGGCCGGCGAGCTTCTGCATCTGCGCGATGACCTGCAGGGTCAGCGTGGTCTTGCCCGAGCTCTCCGGGCCGTAGATTTCGATGACGCGCCCGCGCGGCAGGCCGCCCACGCCCAGGGCGATGTCCAGCCCCAGCGAGCCGGTGGAGACCACCTGGATGTCCTCGATGGCCTCGCCCTCGCCCAGGCGCATGATGGTGCCCTTGCCGAACTGCTTTTCGATCTGGGCAAGGGCCGCCTGCAGGGCCTTGGCCTTTTCGGTGATGGCGGCGGTGTTGTTGACGGTTGCGTTCATGGAACCACTCCTCGAAGGGGAAAAAATGCTGTGTCTCCAGCCACCGGAAACGCCCGATTACTGGATGCCTGAACAGTAATGTAGCGACCAGTACCGATGAATTCAAAGAATTTCTAGTCAGTTTGCCTGACAATAAGCCATGGCTGACCCTTCCGCCGAACCCCTGGACGACCGCTGGCGCCAGACCCATCTCGGGCGCCTGCTGGGTCATGCGCTGCGGCGCTTCGATGCGCGCGTGCTGCAGCTCATGGCGCGCAGCGCCGAGGCGCCGCTGGCCCTGTCGAACCTGGCGGCGCGCGAGCAGGTGGGCGCGGCGCACGTGCACCTGACGCGCCACCTGTCGCCAGCGGGCGACCGCCTCACCGCCCTGGCCGCGCGCGCCGGCATGACCAAGCAATCCATGGCCGCGCTCGTCGATCAGTGCGAGGCCTGGGGCCTGGTCGTGCGCGAGGCCGACCCGCACGATGCGCGCGCGCGCACCGTGCGCTACACGCCGCTGGGGCTGTCCTGGCGCGAGGCCTTCCGCCAGGCGGTGGCGCAGGCCGAGGCGGAGTTTCGCGCCGAGGTCGGCGCCGAGGTGGCCACCGTGGTCGCGCTGGGCCTGGAGGCCTATGCCGGAGCGGATGGCGCGCTTGCCTAGAATTTGCCCCCTCGCCCGTGCCACCCGGCCGGCGCGCACATCCCCAGGAGACCCCATGCGCATCCTCATCGCCGAAGACGACCAGGTGCTGGCCGATGGCCTGCTGCGCAGCCTGCGCGGCTCGGGCGCCGTGGTGGACCACGTGGCCAGCGGCACCGAGGTCGATGCCGCGCTGATGGCCAACAACGAGTTCGACCTGCTGATCCTGGACCTGGGCCTGCCCAGGATGCATGGCCTGGAGGTCCTGAAGCGCCTGCGCGGGCGCGGCTCGGCCCTGCCGGTGCTCATCCTCACCGCCGCCGACAGCATCGAGGAGCGCGTCAAGGGCCTGGATTACGGCGCCGACGACTACATGGCCAAGCCGTTCTCGCTGCAGGAGCTCGAAGCGCGCGTGCGCGCACTCACGCGCCGCGGCATGGGCGCGACCAGCAGCGCCATCCGCCACGGGCCGCTGGTCTATGACCAGGCCGGGCGCGTGGCGACCATCGACGGCAAGATGATCGAACTGTCGGCGCGCGAGCTGGGCCTGCTGGAGGTGCTGCTGCAGCGCGCCGGGCGCCTGGTGTCCAAGGAGCAGCTGGTCGAACGCCTGTGCGAGTGGGGCGAGGAGGTGAGCAACAACGCCATCGAGGTCTATATCCACCGCCTGAGAAAGAAGATCGAGCGCGGCCCCATCCGCATCGCCACGGTGCGTGGCCTGGGCTACTGCCTGGAAAAGATCCCGGGCTGACAAAAATCTTTTTTCATAGCAGTATCCCGAGCACTGGCGCGGGCTACCCCCTGAAAACACCCCAAACCCCGCAGGGCCGCCGTGAAAATCTTCCAGCGCGAGCAGCGCTCCCTGTTCGGCGAGATCCTGGACTGGATGCTCACCCCGCTGCTGCTGCTGTGGCCGGTGAGCCTCGCGCTGACCTGGCTGGTGGCCCAGGGCCTGGCCAACAAGCCGTTCGACCGCGCGCTGGAATACAACGCCCACGCCCTGGCCCAGTTCGTCACCACGCACCAGGGCAAGGTCCTGTTCAGCCTGCCCCAGCCGGCCAGCGAGCTGCTGCGCGCCGACGAGTCCGACGCCGTGTACTACCAGGTGCTGTCGCCCACGGGCGAATACCTGGCCGGCGAGCGCGACCTGCCCGCGCCGCCGCACGACGAGCGCCCCTCGTCCGCCGAGGTGCGCCTGCGCGACGCCGAGCTGCGCGGCGTGGACATCCGCGTGGCCTACATCTGGGTGCGCGTGCCGCTGCCGGATGCGCCCGCCGCCCTGGTGCAGGTGGCCGAGACGCGCTCCAAGCGCAGCGTGCTGGCCACCGAGATCATCAAGGGCGTGATGCTGCCGCAGTTCGTCATCCTGCCGCTGGCGGTGCTGCTGGTGTGGCTGGCGCTGGCGCGCGGCATCAAGCCGCTGCACCAGCTCGAAGAGCGCATCCGCGCGCGCCGGCCCGAAGACCTCTCGCCGCTGGACCACAAGGCCGTGCCGCTGGAGGTCGCCCCGCTGGTGGATTCGGTCAACGACCTGCTGCGCCGCCTGCACGAGTCCATGGCCACGCAAAAGCGCTTCCTGGCCGACGCCGCGCACCAGCTCAAGACGCCGCTGGCAGGCCTGCGCATGCAGGCCGACCTGGCCCAGCGCGAGGGCACCAGCACCGAGGAGCTGAAAAAATCCCTGCAGCAGATCGGCCGCTCGTCGATCCGCGCCACGCACACCGTCAACCAGCTGCTGGCGCTGGCACGCGCCGAGGGCGGCAGCGCCGCCGCCCAGCGCCAGCCGGTGGACATGGCGCGCCTGGTCATCGAGGTGGTCGAGGGCGCCGTGCCGCAGGCGCTGGCGCGCCACATCGATCTGGGCTATGACGGCCCCGAGCCCGGCGCGTCCGGCGTGTGGGTGCAGGGCAACCCGGTGCTGCTGGCCGAGCTGGTGCGCAACCTGGTGGACAACGCGCTGAACTACACGCCCTCCAGCGCCGCGCGCGCCGGCGTGGTCACGGTGCGCGTGCTGCCCGACCAGTTCGGCCGCGTGGTGCTGCTGCAGGTCGAGGACAGCGGCCCCGGCGTGCCCGAGGCCGAGCGCGAGCTGATCTTCCAGCCCTTCTACCGCGCCCTGGGCACCGAGGCCGACGGCTCGGGCCTGGGCCTGCCCATCGTGCGCGAGATCGCGCGCCAGCATGGCGCGGAGCTGACGATCGAGGACGTGCGCCCCGGCGCGCCCCTGCCCGGGGCGCGCTTCAGCCTGCGCTTTGCGGCCAGCAGCCCGGCCGGCCGGTCGGGCTGACGGGGCACGGCGCGAAGACCGGCGGCGCTCAGCGGCAGGAGCGCAGCTCCTTGCCGCCCAGCGCCGGGCGCAGCGCAGGCACGCGGGCCAGCAGCGCGCCGTCCAGCGCCGGCAGGCGCAGCGTGTGGCCGGCGGCCTCGGCGCGCACCTGCACGATGCGCGCCGAGCGCACGCCCTGGCGCCCGAGCAGGGCCAGGCCGCGCTGGGCGCCTTCCTCGCTGGAGAAACGCCCCAGCGCCAGGCCCGGCTCGTAGGCCGCGCCGGGCCGGTCGTAAGTCACGCCCAGGGCACGCAGTTCGGCGCGCTTGCGGGCGGTGGCCTCCTCGTCGGCGTAGCGGCCCATGTAGATCATCCAGCGGCCCGGCACGGGCGTGGCGTCCAGGGTCCAGCTGCCGCGCGGCCAGCTTGCCAGGGCCGTGCGCAGTGCCTCGGCCTGGCGGGCGTCGAACACGCCGGCCTGCAGGCAGACGCCGGCGCGGCGCGGCTCGGTGGCAACGGCGGCGCTGGCGGTTGGCTGTGCCACCACCGCTGGCGCTGGCGCTGGCACGGATGTCGATGCGGGCGTCGGCGCCTGAGGTTGCGAGGCCTGCGGCTGCTCCGGCGCGTCCGGTGCTGCCTCTGCGGGGGCGGCGGCCGGCGCGGGTGGCGCCTCCTGCGCCGCGGGGTTCTGGTCTTCAGGCGGGGTGGCTACCTCCTCAGGGCTGGCAGCGCCCGGCATCGGCCCTTGCGCCTCCGGCTCGGCCGCCACGTCTTCACCCTCGCCCGGCAGGCGCAGCGCCTGGGGCGCGACCTGCTGCTGCAGGCGCGCGGGCTCGCCCGGGTTGGCCGGCGCCATGCCCAGGCCCTGCAGCCAGCCGGCCGACCAGGCGTAATAGCCCAGGTTGGCGACGAGCAGCAGCACGACGGTCAGGCGCAGCATGAGTCCCCCGATGGCCCCGAGCCCGCGCCCGCGCCTCTCAGCCGCCCGCCTGCGGGCGCACGCTGACGCTGGCGCTGGTGATGCGCTGCATGCCCGCGGCCGTGTGCACCAGCAGGGCGCCGTCCTCGTCCACGCCGTGGGCCATGCCCTCCTGGCCGTCGGACAGCCGCACCGGCCGGCCGGCCAGCACGTCGCGCAGGGCAAAGCGCGCCTGGAAGGCGCCGAAGCCGTGTTCGGCAAAGCCCAGCAGCGCCTGCACCAGCGGCAGGGCCACCAGGCCCAGGGCGCGCGGCGCGGTGAGCGCCGTGTCCACCTCGCGCAGGCAGGCAGGCGCGGGCGAGACGCCTTCGACGCGCACCGGCAGCACGTTCAGGCCGATGCCCACCACCACGTAGCGGGCCTGGGCCGCCGTCTGCGGGCCGCTGGCGAAGGTGGCCGTCTCCACCAGGATGCCGCCGAGCTTGCGCCCGTCGTCCAGCCACAGGTCGTTGGGCCATTTCAGGCCGATGCGCGGGGCGGCGGTGCCGGGGGCGGGCAGCGCGGGCTGCAGGCTCTCGGCCACGGCCACGCCCACGGCCAGCGACAGGCCCGACCAGTCGCGCGGGCTGAGCATCAGGCCCAGCGAGAAGGTGAGCGCCGGCACCATGCCCGTGCCGTCATAGACGGCGGCCGCGCTGTGCCACTGGCGCCCCAGGCGCCCGCGCCCGGCCGTCTGGCGCTCGGCCACCAGCAGCGTGGGTTCGGGCTGGCCGGCACGCGCGCGGCGCATCAGCTCGCTGCTGGTCGAATCGATGCTGGCCAGCACCTCGACCGAGAAGCCCGGCAGCAGCGGCTCGACCTGCTGCCACAGGGCCTCGGCCGGCCAGGGGATGGGAAGGGCGACGGACATGGCGGGGAGAGGGAGCCGGGCGCAGGCCTCAGCGCGGCCCGGGCGGCGACCAGCCGCGCTTGGGCGCCAGCAGCGTGCCGCGGCAGCTGGGCGCGCCGCAGTGGCAGGGGTACTCGGCCTTGAGCTTCTTGGTGTAGCGCTCCTCGATGATCAGGCCGTAGTCGTAGTTCAGCTCCTCGCCGGCGTCGATGTTGCGCAGCGCCGTGATGAAGATGCGCCCGTCCTGCTCGTCGGCCCAGCAGTTGGGGTCGCAGCTGTGGTTGATCCAGCGCGCGGCGTTGCCGCCGACGCTGGCGTCGATCACCCGGTCGTCATCGACGTGGAAGTAGAAGGTGTGGTTGGGCTGGCTCGGATCGTGCGGGTGGCGCGCCTGGGCCTCGTCCCAGCCGATGACCTCGCCGGTGTATTCGATGAGGACCTCGCCCTCGGCGATGGGGCGCAGCGCGAACACGCCCTTGCCATGCACGCCCGAGCGCCGCACCTGGATGCGCCGGCCGGCGGATGCGGCGGGCGCCGTGGCGGCGCGGGGCGCGGGGCGCTGCGGGGTGCGGGGAGCGCGGGGCATGGGCTGGACCAGGGCTGGGGGAAAATGAAATTCTGTTAGCTTGGACATGCACGCATGCATGCGTGCGCATGCGCGTGAAGGCGGCCATTGTAGGCAAGGGCCTGCGCGCCGGAAACGGCAGAAACTGAATATGAGCAAGACGCTGGTCATCGCAGAAAAACCCTCGGTCGCACAAGACATCGTGCGCGCCCTCACGCCCGTTGCCGGGCGCTTCGACAAGCACGAAGACCATTTCGAGAACGAGCGCTACATCGTCACGAGCGCCGTGGGCCACCTGGTGGAGATCCAGGCGCCCGAGGAATTCGACGTCAAGCGCGGCAAGTGGAGCTTTGCCCACCTGCCCGTGCTGCCGCCCTACTTCGACCTGAAACCC
Organism: Melaminivora sp.; assembly: GCF_032059615.1. Lineage (NCBI taxonomy): Bacteria > Pseudomonadati > Pseudomonadota > Betaproteobacteria > Burkholderiales > Comamonadaceae > Melaminivora > Melaminivora sp. The sequence continues at coordinate 77,100 of NZ_DAMCAM010000005.1, forward strand.
GTGGACAAGACCAAGGGCCGCCTGAACGCCGTGGTCAAGCTGGCCCGGCGCAAGGACGTGACGGAGCTGGTCAACGCCTGCGACGCGGGCCGCGAGGGGGAGCTGATCTTCCGCCTGATCGAGCAGTACGCCGGCGGCGCCAAGGGGACCTTGAGCAAGCCCGTGCGGCGCCTGTGGCTGCAGAGCATGACGCCGCAGGCCATCCGCGACGGCTTCCAGAACCTCAAGAGCGAGCAGCAGATGCAGGGCCTGGCCGACGCCGCGCGCAGCAGGAGCGAGGCCGACTGGCTGGTGGGCATCAACGGCACGCGCGCCATGACGGCCTTCAACTCGCGCGACGGGGGCTTCTTCCTGACCACCGTGGGCCGGGTGCAGACGCCCACGCTGTCGCTGGTGGTGGAGCGCGAGGAGAAGATCCGCAAGTTCGTCGCGCGTGACTACTGGGAGATCCACGCCGCCTTCGACGTCGAGGCCGGGCAGTACCCGGGCAAGTGGTTCAACCCGCACTGGAAGAAGAACCCCGACGACCCCGAGGCGCGCGCCGACCGCCTGTGGTCGCGCGAGCAGGCGCAGGCCATCGCCGACGCCGTGCGCGGCCGGCCGGCCCGCGTGAGCGAGGAGGCCAAGCCGGTCACGCAGGCCTCGCCCCTGCTGTTCGACCTGACCAGCCTGCAGCGCGAGGCCAACGGCCGCTTCGGCTTCTCGGCCAAGACCACGTTGGCGCTGGCGCAGAGCCTGTACGAGCGCCACAAGGCGCTGACCTACCCGCGGACCGACTCGCGCGCCCTGCCCGAGGACTACCTGCCGGTGGCCAGGAACACCGTCGCCATGCTGGCCACCAGCGGCATGGCGCACCTGGCGCCCTACGCGCAGCAGGCGCTGGAGGCCGACTACGTGCGCCCGACCAAGAAGGTCTTCGACAACGCCAAGGTCAGCGACCACTTCGCCATCATCCCCACCACGCAGGCGCCCAGCGGGCTGTCGGAGGCAGAGCAAAAACTCTACGACCTGGTGGTGCGGCGCTTCCTGGCGGTGTTCTTCCCGAGCGCCGAATACCAGGTCACCACGCGCATCAGCCGCGTGGGCGAGCACGCTTTCAAGACCGAGGGGCGCGTGCTGGTCAAGCCCGGCTGGCTGGCCATCTATGGCAAGGAGGCGGCCAGCGAGATGGACGGCTCCAAGGCCGGTGACAAGGGAGTCGACAAGGGCGCCGACAAGGCCTCGGGCCAGCCGCTGGTGGCCGTGCGCCCGGGCGAGGATGCCCACACCGCCGCCGCCGACGCCCGGGCCCTGCGCACCAAGCCGCCCGCGCGCTACTCCGAAGCCACGCTGCTGGGCGCCATGGAGTCGGCCGGCAAGCAGGTCGAGGACGAGGAGCTGCGCAGCGCCATGCAGGAAAAGGGCCTGGGCACGCCGGCCACGCGCGCGGCCACCATCGAAGGCCTGATCTCCGAGAAATACATGCTGCGCGAGGGCCGCGAGCTGATCCCGACGGCCAAGGCCTTCCAGCTCATGACGCTCCTGCGTGGCCTGGGCGTCAAGGAGCTGTCGCGCGCCGAGCTTACGGGCGAGTGGGAGTACAAGCTCGCGCAGATGGAGCGCGGCCAGCTGCCGCGCGAAGTCTTCATGCAGCAGATCAAGGAGATGACGGAAAACCTGGTGCGCAAGGCCAAGGAGTACGACCGCGACAGCATCCCGGGCGACTACGCCACGCTCGCCAGCCCCTGCCCGGATTGCGGCGGCGTGGTCAAGGAGAACTACCGCCGCTTCGCCTGCACCGGCCAGCCAGGCAGCACCGGCGCGGGCTGCGGCTTTTCCTTCACCAAGTCGCCGGCCGGGCGCACCTTCGAGACGCAGGAGGCCGAGACCCTGCTGCGCGAGCGGCGCATCGGCCCGCTGGAAGGCTTTCGCTCCAAGGCCGGCTGGCCGTTCACGGCGGAGGTGGCCATCGTGCGCGATGCCGATTCGGGCCAGCACAAGCTGGAGTTCGACTTCGGCGACGACGCGGCCAGCGGCGACGGCGGCGGCGAGGCGGTGGACTTTTCGGGCCAGGAAAGCCTGGGCCCCTGCCCCGTGTGCGGCGCGCCGGTGTTCGAGCACGGCAGCAACTACGTCTGCAGCCGCGCCGTGCCCACCGCCCAGCAGGCCGCGCCGTCGTGCAGCTTCAAGAGCGGCAAGATCATCCTGCAGCAGCCCGTGGAGCGCGCGCAGATGCAGAAACTGCTGGCCACGGGCAAGACCGACCTGCTCGACAAGTTCGTCAGCCTGCGCACGCGCCGCCCGTTCAAGGCCTTCCTGGCCTGGGACGCGGCCGCCGGCAAGGTGAACTTTGAGTTCGAACCGCGCGCCGAGGGCAAATACCCGGCGCGCAAGACGGCGGGCGCCAGCGCTAGCAAAACGGGAGCTTCAGGCCCAGCCAGGACAACGGCTGCCGCCAAAAAAGTCGCCAAGCCCACAGCCAAGAAAGCCGCCCCCGCCAAGGCCCCGCGCAAGCCCAGCACGGCCGCCGGCAAGACCCCCAGCGCCGAACTCGCCGCCGTGATCGGCCCCGAGCCGGTTGCCCGCACCGAGGCCATGAAAAAGACCTGGGATTACATCAAGGCCCACAACCTGCAGGACCCGCAGGACAAGCGCACCATCGTGGCCGACGACCGGCTGCGGGCCGTGTTTGGCAAGGACCGCGCGGGCATGTTCGAGCTGGCGGGGATCCTGGGCAAGCACCTGGGGGGAGCCGCATGAGCACGATGACGAGAGCTGCCGCGGGCGCCGCACGCTGCGCGCTGGCAGCGCTGGCCCTTGCCGCCGCGCTGGCTGGCTGCACGGCCACGGGCGGCGGTGCGCGCCAGGCCGGCATGCCCGACAGCCAGCAGGGCGACGCCAGCGGCGTCACCGTGTTTGGCACGGTGGACGCGAACGTGACGACGCAGCGTTCACGCTGAACGCTGCGCACGGGGCTGCGGGGCTGCGGGGCTGCGGGGCTGCGGGGCTGCGGGGCTGACGGATGCTACGCACGCCTGCTGCGTGCCAAGAAAATCAAGCGCATCCAGGGCCTGCTGAATCCAGGCACAGCCGACAGCGCTCATTCAGATGCCCCCTGGGGCAAGGAAAAATCCGCAGTGTTACAACATTTCTTGCAGAAATCCGCTTTTCCCTGATTTTTTCTTCAGTTTTCACTGCGGCAGCACCGCGTCAACGGCCCTCCAGCTCCTGCGCTCCACTCGCCCGCGCCGCCTCCTCGAACCGGTCCACCCGCCTGAGCAGCGGAAACACCCGCATCCACAGCCCCACCACCCCCAGCGTGCATACCCCTCCCAGCACCGCCGCCGGCACCGTGCCCAGCCACGCCGCGGTGGTGCCGGCGCGGAACTCGCCCAGCTCGTTGGATGAGCCGATGAACAGCATGTTGACCGCGTTCACCCGCCCGCGCATGGCGTCCGGCGTGGAGAACTGCACCAGGGTGCCGCGGATGTTCACGCTCACCATGTCGGCGGCGCCGGCTATTCCCAGCATCAGGCACGACAGCCAGAACCAGTGTGACAGCGCGAACACCAGGTTGGCCGCGCCGAACACCGCCACCGCGGCGAACATGGTGCGGCCCACATGGCGCGAAATCGGCCGCACGCTGAGCAGCAGCCCCATGCCCACCTCGCCCACTGCCATGGCGCTGCGCAGCGCGCCCAGGCCGGCGGGGCCCACGTGCAGCACCTCCTGCGCATAGATGGGCAAGAGCGCTACCACCCCGCCCAGCAGCACGGCGAACAGGTCTAGCGAGATGGTGCCCAGGATGATGGGCCGCGTGCGGATGAAGGCAATGCCCGCGCCAAAGCGGCTGACCATGCTGCCCCGGGCGGGTTCGCGCAGCCCGGCATGGGCCACGGTCACGCGCCGCAGCAGCAGCGCGCCCAGGATGAAGCAGGCGCAGCACACGGCGTAGGTCAGCTCGCCGCCGCCCAGCGCGTAGAGCACGCCGCCCAGCAGCGGGCCGCCCACCGCCGCGCCGCGCATCAGCATGCTGTTGGCGGCGATCGCCTGCGCCAGCTGGCCGCGCGGCACGATCTGCGGCAGAAGGCTTTGCATGGCCGGCCCCGAGAAGGCGCGCGTGCAGCCGTAGAGCACCAGCACGGCGTAGATGCCGGCCACACCACTGCTACCGTGGCCCGAGAGCCACCACAGGAGCGCGCTGCACAGCGCGCCCACCGACCAGCTCGTGGCCAGGATGCGGCGCCGGTCGAAGCGGTCGATCAGGTCGCCCGCCGGCAGCAGCAGGCCCAGCATGGGCAGAAACTGCGCCAGCCCCACCCAGGCCAGCGCCAGCGGCTCGCGCGTCAGGTCATAAACCTGCCAGGCCACGACCACGGCCTGCACCTGCGTGGCAACGACGGCCACCACGCGGGCGATCAGGAAGGCCGTGAAGCCGGTGTTGCGAAAGACGCTGTCTGGCGGCGGGGTGGGCTCGGTGCGGGGGGAGGGGGTTTTTTGATAGCTGTCCATCGTTGCCGGCCTTGGGGCCCTGGCGGTTTCCAGCAGCGATTCTGCAGCGACCGGCGGAAGGGATGCAGCCGGTTCGGGCAAGACAGGACGGGTGGTGCCGGCATGTGCGCCCCGGGACGCACGCAGGCGACGGGAGCGGGCCGCGGCAGCGCCCTTGCGCACGGTGCGGGACCCCCCGCTTTACACAGCTCGACCATTGTGGATAAATGGCCGCCTGGCTGAGTAAATCATTTACGCCACTGTTGAAAAACAGGAGCGGCAATTGAGAGAAAACGCCAGTCCGCGCAGACATGGGCAATCGGGTTTCATTCAATCCGCCTTTTTCTGTCTATTGTGAATCGGGGTTTACCACAACAAGGAAATCACATGCGACACATCAATTTTTACCCATGTACAGTTCTCGCGTTGGCTCTGGCTCCTGCACTGTCTTTCGCGCACGGCACCATGGAAGTGCCGATCAACCGTGTCTATAACTGCTACAAGGAGGGAGCAGAAAACCCGACCTCCGCTGCATGCCGAGAAGCCAAGAACCTTGGCGGCACCCAGGCTGCCTACGATTGGAACGCCATCAGCCAAAACCCGCCCGGCGACAATCATCAGTCCGTCGTGGCAAATGGCATGCTGTGCTCTGGCGGAAACAGCAAATACCGGGGTTATGATCTGGGGCGGCCCGATTGGGCATCCACCAATATCGTCCCCGACAGCCAGGGCAATTATGAATTCGTCTACCGGGCCACTGCTCCCCATGCCACCCGGTATTTCAAGTTCTATGTCACCAAGAATGGCTGGAACAGGCACGCCGCGCTGACCTGGGCCGACCTCGAAGAGTTCGCCGTTGTGCAAGGCACGCCGCCGCTGACGGACGGCCGGTACCGGATGACCGTCAAGCTGCCACCCCACAAGACGGGAGACCACATCATCTTCAACGTATGGAAGCGCTCGGACAGTGAAGAGGCTTTCTATTCATGCTCCGACGTGAAATTTTCCGGGGGCGGAGGTGGAGGCGCCCCGGCAGAACCACCACTCAGCAACCCCTGGAAGGAAATAGGCAGCGTAAAGGCCTATGAAAATCTGCCAGCGCAGAGCACTGCCACCCTGCGCGTGTTTGACGCCTATGGCCGCGACGTGGAAAGACACGCCGTGGTGCTGGACGCCAATACCGGCATGGCCGCCAACTGGCCGTTTGCATTGGGCATGAAGGTCAACGCAGAGTCGCATTCCATGCGGATCGGCATCATTCGGCAGACAAACGCGGGCGTCGCCGTGACGCCAGAAAGAAGCGCAACCGACAACAAGGTCTACCTGAACGATGGCTACCGGGGCTACACCTTCAACGTCGACATCAAGAAGGGGGAGGGCACGGGCGCGCCCCCGGTGTCCGGCGATGAGTGGAAGGAAGGCGTGAGCTACAAGATCGGGCAGATCGTCACCCAGCAGGGGAAAAGGTACAGCTGCCTGCAGGCGCACACCGCCTATGTGGGCGCAGGCTGGAGGCCCTCGACCACGCCTGCGCTGTGGAAGCCGCTGTGAGCCGCCAAGGCGCCACCCGCGCCCACGCAGCCGCACTACGATAGGCAGAGGCGCGCCCCTTCAGGCGCGCCCTCACCCCCACAGGAAAGAGAGACACCTCCCCATGTTCAGCCACGTCATGCTCGGCGCGAGCGACCTCGACCAATCCCGCAAGTTCTACGACGCCCTGCTGGGCGCCCTGGGCGTCAAGCCCGGCTTCACCGACCCCAAGGGCCGCACCTTCTGGCGCCACGAGGGCAACACCTTCGGCATCACCCGGCCCATCAACGGCGAGCCGGCCTGCCACGGCAACGGCAGCACCCTCGGTTTTGCCGCCGCCTCGCCCGAGCAGGCCCGCGCCGCGCATGCCGCCGGCGTGGCCGCGGGCGGCACCGATTGCGAAGACCCGCCCGGCTGGCGCGGCGAGCAGGGCGCCGGTGGCATGTACTTGGCCTACCTGCGCGACCCGGACGGCAACAAGGTCTGCCTGCTGCACCGCCCGCCCAAGGCAGTCTGACCACGGGCGCCGGCCGCCACATTGGCAAAAACGCTGCAGATTTGATAGCTGATTATGCTTGATTACAAAGGGTTTGAGACCGATTTCATTGAAATTCGGGTTCAAACCCTTTTTGTCTCTCATCAACCCTCGGGGTTTCCGTCAGCCGCCCATCAGCTTGTCCCCCTATAAAGTGTTTCCGCTTGAAACACCGACGAGATGAGAGGGAGGCGATGGCGACGTTGATGTCGGCCGGCACGCAGTCCGGCCGGGGCACCCCGGGCGAGCGCCGCCTGGCCGAGCGGCTGCAAAAGAAGCT
>NZ_DAMCAM010000006.1:0-79661 GCF_032059615.1 Melaminivora sp.
CCCCGCACGGCGGCCTGGCCTTCGGCCTGGACCGCCTCATCACCCTGATGACCGGCTCCGAGTCCATCCGCGACGTGATCGCCTTCCCCAAGACCCAGCGCGCGCAGGACCTGCTGACGCAGGCGCCGTCGCCGGTCGATGAAAAGCAGCTGCGCGAGCTGCACATCCGCCTGCGCAATCCGGTGGCTGCCGCGTAAGCCGGGCCGCAGCCGGGCGCAACCGCGATGCCAGGGTTCCGCCAGGACCCTGGCATTTTCATTGGCCGGGCTGCCTGCCCACGCGGGACGGGCCGGCCTTCACTGAGGCGCGCAGGCCTGGCCTGAGCCGGCCTCGCTCCAGGCATGCACAAGATTCCCGAATCCGTCCTGGTCATCGTCCACACCGCCCGGCTCGAGGTGCTGTTGCTGCAGCGCACCCTCTTGCACGAGGGCCAGCCCTTCTGGCAGTCGGTGACCGGCAGCAAGGACTGGCCCGAGGAATCATGGCGCGAGGCCGCCGTGCGCGAGGTGGCCGAGGAGACCGGCATTGACGCCGCAGCGCCGGGCTGCCGTCTGACCGACTGGGGGCTGGAGAACACCTACACCATCTATCCGGCCTGGCAGCACCGCTACGCCCCGGGGGTCTGGCTGAACACCGAACGCGTCTTCGGCCTGCAGGTGGCGCCGGGCACGCGGGTAAGCTTGAATCCCCGCGAACACACGGCATATGCCTGGCTGGACTGGCGCGCCGCCGCCGACCGCTGCGCGTCGGCCTCCAATGCCGAAGCCCTCCTGTGGTTGCCGAGATTTGCCAACTTGCCATGACTGTTGACGTTCACCTGCCTTTCGACGCGCCCGGCGAGCATCCGGGCATCCTGAGGGTCGCCACCTACAACATCCACAAGGGCGTGCAGGGCATGGGTCCGGCCCGGCGGCTGGAAATCCACAACCTGGGGTTGGCCGTCGAGCAGCTGGACGCCGACATCGTCTGCCTGCAGGAGGTGCGCTCGGTCAACCGGCGCGAGGCCCAGTACTTCGACCGCTGGCCTGAGGTGTCGCAGGCCGAATACCTGGCGCCCGAGGGCTACGAGGCCGTATACCGCACCAACGCCTACACCCGCCATGGCGAGCACGGCAACGCGTTGCTGACCCGTTGGCCGGTGGTGGGCCACAAGCACGAGGACATCTCCGACCACCGTTTCGAGCAGCGCGGGCTGCTGCACGTGGAGGTGCTGGTGCAGGGCCGGCCCGTGCACGCCATCGTCGTGCACCTGGGCCTGATCGCCGGCAGCCGCATTCGCCAGGTGGCGCAGATCCAGCGTTTCATCGAGCGCGAGGTGCCCTCCGGTGCACCGCTGGTAGTGGCGGGCGACTTCAACGACTGGGGCCTGCAGATCAAGAACATGCTGGCCGGCTTCGGCCTGTTCGAGTACGACGAGTCGCCCCAGGCCTATACCTACCCGGCGCGCCTGCCCATGGTGCAGCTCGACCATGTCTATGTGCGCGGACTGCGGCCGCTGTCGCTGCAGGTGCCGCGCGGGCGCATCTGGTGGCGCATGTCCGATCACCTGCCCTTGATTGCCGAGTTCCAGCTCTAGTGCCCGTGCCCCCCGTGCGGCGGCCGCGCCCCGGCCATCAGGTCACGCTGCTGCAGGGCACGGCCGAGTACTTTCCGGCGCTGGTGGCGGCCATGGACGCGGCGGTCTCGGACATCCAGTTCGAGACCTACATCTTCGACTGCACCGGCAGCGGCGCCGAGGTGGCGCACGCCCTCATGCGCGCGGCCGGGCGCGGCGTGCGCGTGCATCTGGTGGTGGACGGTGTCGGCACCGGCCAGCTACCCCCGGAGTGGCAACAGGGGCTCGTGCAGGCGGGCGTGCGCATGCAGGTCTATTCGCCGCTCGGGCCCCTGGGCCTGCTGCTGCCGCGGCGCTGGCGCAGGCTGCATCGCAAGCTGTGCGTGGTCGATGGGCGAGTGCTGTTCTGCGGCGGCATCAACGTGCTGGACGACTTCCACGACCCGCACCACGGCCGGCTCGAGGCGCCGCGCCTGGATTTCGCTGTGCAGGTGCAGGGCAGCCTGGTGGCCCAGGCCAGCGACGCCATGGAGCAGCTGTGGTGGCGCCTCAAGGCCGGCCAGGACGCACGCCAGCGCCGGCTGGCGCTGGCTCTGGCGGACTGGCGCGCCGCGCGCAGCGCCAAGTTCAAGGCCCGCCACGCCGAGCGTGCCGGCCGGGGCATGCGGGCCGTCTTCCTGCTGCGCGACAACGTGCGCCACCGCAGCCGCATCGAGCGCGCCTACCGCCGCGCCATCGCCCGGGCGCGCCACGAGGTCATCATCGCCAACGCCTATTTCATCCCCGGCGCCAAGCTGCGCCGCGCGCTCAAGCACGCGGCCGGGCGCGGCGTGCGCGTGCAGCTGCTGCTGCAGGGGCGCTATGAATATTTCATGCAATACCACGCCGCGCGCCCGGTCTATGGCGCGCTGCTGGCCGCGGGCGTGGAGATCCACGAGTACGCCCCCAGCTTCCTGCACGCCAAGGTGGCGGTGATTGACGCCGACGGCGCGCGGCCCTGGGCCACGGTGGGGTCGAGCAACCTCGACCCGCTGTCGCTGCTGCTAGCGCGCGAGGCCAACGTCGTGGTCAAGGACCGCGTCTTCGCCCGCGAGCTGCGCGCGCGGCTGGTGCACGCCATGGAACACGCCGGCCGGCGCGTCGAACCCGGGCTCTACGCCCGCCGGCCCTGGCGCATGCGCCTGCTCGACCGCATCGCCTTCGGCTGCATGCGCGCGGCCTTGTGGGTGACGGGCAACCGCTACTGAGCGCCCTGCGCCGGCCAGGGCGTGCTTTGCTATCGTTTGAATAGCTATAGCGCGGCGCCAGATATCGCCAAAGAGCCAAAAACACCACGAAAACCCGGGCTGCCACACCCTGTTACCATGCCGCCCCATGTCTGATGTTTCCGCAGTTACCGAGCCGCGCGCCGCGCCTGGCGACGAGGGCACGCCCGTCTCCGTCAAGATCCGCGAGCGGCTGGCCGCAGCCCGCCGGCGCTGCCATGCCAACGACAACATCGCCGAGTTCATCGAGCCGGGCGAGCTGGAGCTCTTGCTCGACGAAGTCGAGGCCAAAATGCAGGGCGTGCTCGACAGCCTGGTCATCGACACCGAGGGCGACCACAACACACGCAGCACGGCGCGGCGCGTGGCCAAGATGTATGTGAACGAGGTGTTCAAGGGCCGTTATGCCGAGCCGCCGCCGATCACCGAATTCCCCAATGCCGAACGCCTCAACGAGCTGATGATCGTCGGGCCCATCACCGTGCGTAGCGCCTGCAGCCACCATTTTTGCCCCGTGATCGGCAAGATCTGGATCGGCGTCATGCCCAACGAGCACACCAACGTCATCGGCCTGTCCAAGTACGCGCGACTGGTGGACTGGGTCATGGGCCGCCCGCAGATCCAGGAGGAAGCGGTGGTGCAGCTGGCCGATCTGATCATGGAAAAGACCCAGCCCGACGGCCTGGCCATCGTCATGGAAGCGAGCCACTTTTGCATGTCCTGGCGCGGCGTGCGCGAGATGGACAGCAAGATGCTCAACTCGGTCATGCGCGGCGCGTTTCTCACCGACCCTACGCTGCGGCGCGAATTTCTCTCGCTCATTCCCGGGCGGCCCTGAGGCACAGTCGGCCCTGCCGTCAAACGCCCCCAAGGAATACAGCCATGTTGGTACGCCTGCTCTACGTCAGCCGCGCGGTGGACACCTCGCCCGCCGCCATCGAAGCCATCCTGGCGCAATCGCGCCAGCACAACCCGGCCAGTGGCATCACCGGGGTGCTGTGCTATGGCGGCGGCATCTTTTTGCAAGCCATCGAGGGCGGACGCCGGGTGGTGAGCGAGCTGTTCGGCCACATCCAGCGCGATGCGCGCCACCGTGATGTCGAGCTGCTGTCGTTCGAGGAAATCTCCGAGCGGCGCTTTGGCGGCTGGACCATGGGCCAGGTCAACCTGGCCAAGCAAAACCATGCCGTGATCCTGAAGTATTCCGAGCGGCCCGAGTTCGATCCCTATGCGGCCTCCGGCCGCGTGTCGCTGGCGCTGCTGGAGGAGCTGATGGCCACGGCCTGTGTCGTAGGCCGCGCCTGAGTGTCCCTGCAAGCCTTCGGCCTGATCCTGCTGGCCGGGCTGATCCATGCGCTGTGGAACGTCGCCGCCAAGAAGGCCGGCGGCGATGCACGCTTTGCCTTCTTCACCTCGGTGCTGATGATGGTGGTCTGGGCGCCGCTGGGCTGGTGGCTGGGGCGCAGCGCCGTGCCGCTGTGGGGCGCACGTGAATGGGCCATCGTCGCGGTCAGCGGCGTGCTGCACGTGGTGTATTACGTGACGCTCCTGCGCGGCTACCGCCAGGCCGACCTGACGGTGGTCTATCCGCTGGCGCGCGGCACCGGGCCGCTGCTGTCCTCGCTCACGGCCCTTGCGCTGCTGGGCGAGCGGCTCACGGCCTGGGGCGCCCTGGGCATCGCGGCCGTGGTGGGCGGGGTGTTCCTGATCGCCGGCGGGCCGGCGCTGCTGCGCGCTGGCGGCGGCAGTGGGCAGGCACAGCAGCGGCTACGCAAGGGGCTGCTGTACGGCCTGCTCACGGGCGTGTTCATCGCCAGCTACACGGTGGTCGATGGCTATGCCGTCAAGGTGCTGCTGCTCTCGCCCATCCTGGTGGACTACATGGGCAACCTGGTGCGCGTGGTGGTGCTGGCGCCGGCGGCACTGCGCCGCCCGCAGGAGCTGCGCACGTTGTGGGCGACGCAGTGGCGCTTTGCCCTTGTGGTGGCGGCCGTCAGCCCGGTGGCCTACGTGCTGGTGCTGTTTGCCATGCAGAGCGCGCCCCTGTCGCTGGTGGCGCCAGCGCGCGAGGTGTCCATGCTGTTTGCCGCGCTGATCGGCGGCCACCTGTTGGGCGAGGGTGATCGCGCAGCGCGCGTGGCGGGCGCGCTGCTGATCGCTGCAGGTGTGGGGGCGCTGGCGCTGGGCTGAGCGGCTCAACCCTGGGGCTTGGGCGGGACGGGCGGTGGTTCGATCTCGAACCAGCCCGCGCCCTGGTGCAGGCCGGCGCCCAGGTGCCGCGCCAGGTGGCCGAGCGCCGCGCCGTCCAGCGGCGGGATGCCCGGCGTGGGCGCGGCCGGTGGGGCGTCGGGGGCGTGGCCCTCGGCCTGCACGCGCAGGCGGCCCTCGCTGCCCGGCACGGCCAGGACGCGCACCACCGCGGGCGGGCCGTCCGGCGCCTCGGCCAGGGCGTGGATGGCACCCAGCAACAGGCTCAGCACCGCCTGCTGGGGGGCGCGCGTGGTGGGCAGGGGCGCGCCCTCGCTGCCCAGCGTCAGGTCCAGGCCGCGCATGGCCAGCAGCGGATAGGCCAGCTCGCGCGCCAGCTGCGCCGTCTCGTCCAGCGGCTCGCTGGTGCCGGGCCCCAGGTCCCAGTGGCGCAGGCGCCGCACGCTGTCCGACAGGTGGACCAGGTGCTCCTCGAACTGTTCCAGCTGCGGGCCGAGCGCCTGCTCGTCGCCGGCGCGGCGGCGCAGCACGACGGCGCCCATGCGCATGATGGTCAGCAGGCCGGCGATGTCGTGGCGCACCACGGGCATGGCGCGGGCCAGCACCGCGTGCTGCACGCCCAGGGCGATCCAGGCGGCGTCGGCCTGTGCGAGCGGGGATACGGTCGGGGGGGAAGGGTGCGTGGAGGTGTTCATGGCGTCACGGGCCATTGGAGCAGCGCGCCTGCCCTTTTCCGGGTAGGACAGGGCCGCGTGTAAGCAGGTGTATGCCGGTGCCACGCCGTGCGGCGCGGCGCGGCGCGGCGCGCTCAGCGCAGGCCGGTCAGGGCCAGGTATTCGGCGCGCGTCGTGGGCGAGACCGAGGCCAGCAGCTGCGCGTGCGGCGTCTGGTGGCGCGCCAGCATGCGGGCGCTGGCCACGGCGCGCGACTTGCAGTACCAGTGGCAGCTGTGCTGCATGAGCAGCAGCTCGGCCGTCATGGTGAAGGCGCGCTCGCGCGGCGGCAGGCTGTCGTCGTTGCGCACGGCCCGCGCGATGCCGCGCGCGTGCACCGACAGCAGGTCGCGCAGGTCGAAGCTCGCGCCCGGCAGGACCTGCAGCAACAGGGGCAGTCCGATGGGCAGGCGGCTGACGCGCGCCTGCTCGGCCGGCACGCGGGCGAACGCGGCGACGAAGCGCTCGAACTGTCCGCACAGCTGCTCCTCGCTGGCCACCAGGTTGGCCAGCACCTGCGCGCGCCGCTCGTCGCCGGGCTCGCCCATGGCGCGCAGGTAGCCCTGGGTGAGCGTCTCCAGCAGGCGTTCGATCTGATAGGGGGCCAGATGCTGGCTCAGCAGGGCGATGCGCCTGCGCTGTTGCTGGCCATTGAGCAGCCAGGCACCCGTGGCCGCCAGGGCCACCAGGACGAGAGGATCCATGGGAAAAAGGGAGCGGGAAGGGAAACGGGGCGGGCCGGCACACGCCGGCCCGGGCGCCATTGTGCGCCGGCCCGGGCGCCGCGCCCGGCACAATCGCCGCTTTCCGTCCCGACCTTCTCTCCCCGCATGCCTTCGCTTCAAACCCTGCTGGCCTTCTTCGGCGTCGCCGTGCTGCTGGCGCTCTCGCCCGGGCCGGACAACGTCTTCGTGCTGGTGCAGTCGGCGCAGCGCGGCTGGCGCGCCGGCATGTGCGTGGTGCTGGGCCTGTGTCTGGGCCTGGTCGGGCACACGGCGGCCGTGGCGCTGGGGCTGGCCGCCGTGTTCGCCGCCTCCAGCACCGCGTTCACGGTGCTCAAGCTGTGCGGCGCGGCCTATCTGGCGTGGCTGGCCTGGGGCGCTCTGCGTGCGCCCGTGGGACCGGGCAGCGCGCCGCCTGCGCCCGGGCAGCAGGCCGGCCCGCGCCGCGCGGCGGCGGGCCTGCGCATGGTGGGACGCGGAGTGGTCATGAACCTCACCAACCCCAAGGTACTGATCTTCTTCCTGGCGTTTCTGCCGCAATTTGCCGACCCGGCGCGCGGGCCGCTGGCGCAGCAGATCCTGGCGCTGGGGCTGGTCTTCATGCTGGCGACCTTCCTGGTGTTCGGCGCCATCGCCTGCTTTTCGGGCGCATTCGGCGCGCTGCTGCAGCGCTCGGCGCGGGCGCAGCGGGTGCTCAACCGCACGGCCGCCGTGGTGTTCATCGGTCTGGCAGTGCGGCTGGCTCTGGCGCAGCGCTAGCGATTTTGTAGCTATAAACCCTAGTGCTGTAACGGTTCCAGGCGGTTTTCATGGTGATCTTGCAGCGCCCGCTCAGCCCGGCGGCTGCGGCCAGGGCCGCTCCTGCCCACGCAGCTGCTCGAAGGCGCGCGCCACGCGCAGCACGCCCAGGTCGTCGAAGCGCTGCCCGGCGATCTGCAGGCCGATGGGCAGGCCGTCGCTGCTCCAGCCGCAGGGGACGGACGCGGCCGGCTGCTCGGACATGTTGTAGGGCACGGTGAAGGCGATGTGCTCCAGCGGGCGCAGCGGGTCGTTCGTGGGCGAGGGCAGGGCCGCGGGGAAGGCGGTGATGGGCGCCACCGGCGACAACACGTAGTCCACCTGCGCGGTGGCGCGCACCGTGGCCACGCGCGTGGCGTGAAACTGCTGGCTGGCCTCGAACACCTGCGCCCCGTCCAGGCCGGCGGCGCTCAGCGCCCACTCGCGGATGAAGGGCAGCACCCGCGCCTGGCGCTCCTCGGGCAGGGTGCGCAGGTCCATGTACGAGCGCATGCGCCAGAAGTGGTCCATGCCGTCGAGCATGGCGCGGGTGAGAAAGGGCTGCAGGGGCACGATGGTGGCGCCGGCCTGCTCGAACAGGCGGGCGGCGGCCTCGATGGCGGCGCGCACCTCGGGCTGCACGGGCAGGCCGCAGCCGGCGTCCAGCAGCAGGCCCAGGCGCAGGCCGCGCAGCTGCGCGGGGGCGCACTCGAAGCGCTCCCAGTCGATGGCCTGGGGCGGCAGCGCCATGCTGTCGCGCGCGTCGGGCTGCGCCAGCACCTGCATCAGCAGCGCCGCATCGGCCACGCTGCGCGTCATGGGGCCGGCGGCGCGGCCGGTGTAGGGCGGGTCGATGGGGATGCGGCCCAGGCTGGGCTTGAGGGTGAAGATGCCGCACCAGGAGGCCGGCAGCCGTACCGAGCCGCCGATGTCGGTGCCCACGTGCAGCGGCCCGTAGCCGGCCGCCGCCGCCGCGCCCGCGCCGGAGCTGGAGCCGCCCGGGCCGCGCTCCAGGTTCCAGGGGTTGCGCGTGAGCGGGTGAAACGACGACAGGCCCGAGGACAGCATGCCGAAGTCCGGCATGGTGGTCTTGGCCAGGAACACGGCGCCGGCCTCGCGCAGCCGCGCGGCCGGGGGCGCGTCCTCCATGGCCGGGACCAGGTCGGTGGCGGCCGTGCCCAGGGGCGTGGGGTCACCCCGGGTGGCGATGTTGTCCTTGAGCGTGGCCGGCACGCCGTCCAGCGGCCCGCAGGGCGCCCCGCGCAGCCAGCGCGCCTCGCTGGCGCGCGCCTGCTCGAGCGCCGCCTCGGGGCGCAGCAGCCAGGTGGCCTGCAGCCGCGGCTCCCAGCGCGCCACGTGCGCGAGCACGGCGCGCGTGACCTCCACCGGCGAGAAGCTGCGTGCCCGGTAGCCGGCCAGCAGCTCGCGTGCGGACAGTTCGTGCAGGGCGGCTGCGCTCATGACCAGGACAGGGCAGACAGGTCGTTGACGAAGATCGGCATGTCCTTCCACAGCCCGCGCAGGCCCTTGGCCGCCACGGTGACCCACTGCGGCTGGTAGAGAAAGGCGTGCACGCTGTCCTCGGCCAGCAGGCGCTGTGCCTCGCCCAGCAGGCGCGCGCGGTCGGCCGGGCGCGTGGCGGTCTTGATCTCGTCGTAGAGCCGGTCGAACTTCTCGGACTTGTAGCCCCAGTAGTAGTCCGGCTTGGCGAAGTTGCCCAGATCGAACGGCTCGACGTGCGAAATGAGGGTCAGGTCGTAGTTCTTGTTGCCGTAGGTGCCCGACAGCCACTGCGCCCATTCCACGTTCTGCAGCTTCAGCGTGATGCCGACCTTGGCCAGCTGCGCGGCGATGACCTCGCCGCCCTGGCGGGCGTAGGGCGCAGGCGGCAGCGTCATGGTCAGCGTGAGCGGGGTCTTGACGCCGGCCTCGGCCAGCAGGCTGCGGGCCTTGTCCGGGTCGTAGGGATTGAGGCCCGTGGTGTCGACGTAGCCGAAGGCGCCTGGCACGTAGTGGCTGCCGATGGGCACGCCCAGGCCGTCGGCCGCTCCCTGGATGACGGCCTTCCTGTCGATGGCGGCGGAGATCGCCCGGCGCACGCGCACGTCGTCCAGGGGCTTTTTGGCGTTGTTCATGGCCAGGATGGTCTTGGCGCGCGAGCCGCTGACGACCACCTGAAAGCGCGGGTTGCCCTTGAACTGCGCCATGCTGCGCGGGGTGACGCGGGCGAACAGGTCCACGTCGCCGGCCAGCAGCGCCGCCACCTGCGCCGCCGGGTCGGGAATGAAGCGGAAGGTGGCGCGGCGGATGCGCACCTTGGCCGCGTCGCGCCACTGGTCCCAGGCGATGAGCGACACCGAGGCGCCCCGGCTCCAGGCGCCCAGCCGGTAGGGGCCCGTGCCCACGGGCTTGGCGGCGTTGGTCTCGGCGCTCTTGGGCTCGACGATGATGGCTGTCGCCTGGCCCAGCAGGAACAGCAGGTCGGGGTCGATCTCCTTGTTGAGCAGCACCACGGTGTGCTCGTCCACCACCTGCGTGGTCAGGCTGGCAAAGGTGCGCTTGTCCTTGTTGGTGCTCTTGTCGCCGCCGGCGCGGTCGAAGGAGAATTTCACGGCCTCGGCGTTGAAGGGCTCGCCGTTGTGGAACGTCACGCCCCGGCGCAGGCGGAAGGTGTAGGTCTTCAGGTCGGGCGAGACCTCCCAGCTCTCGGCCAGCAGGGGCGAGACGCTGCCGTCGCTGTTGATCTTGGTGAGCGTCTCATAGACGTTGTAGAGCGTCACCTCGGCGATGGAGGATGCGGCGCCCGCCGTCGGGTCCAGGCCCGGCGGCTCCAGGGTCATGGCCAGCGTAAGGCTGTCCTTGGTCGAGCCCTGGGCCAGCGCCTGCAGCGGCGTGGCCAGGACGCTTGCAGCCAGGGCGCTGGTGGCCAGGGCAAAGCGGCGGGTGAACATGGGTGTGTCTCCTTGGGCTGGGGAATGCTGCACTGCACGAAAAACAGGCGCCGGGCGTGTTTGTACTACAGCAGCCGCGGCACGGCCCGCACCAGCGCCTGGGTGTAGGGATGCTGCGGGCGCGAGAACAGCTGCTGCGGCTGGCCGCGCTCGACCACCTCGCCGGCGCGCAGCACGAGCACCTCGTCGCACAGGTGGCTGACCACGGCCAGGTCGTGGCTGATGAGCAGGTAGGTCACGCCGTGGCGCTCCTGCAAGTCGGCCAGCAGGTTGAGCACCTGGGCCTGCACCGACACGTCCAGCGCGCTCACCGGCTCGTCGGCCACGATCAGCCGGGGGCGCGTGATGAGGGCGCGGGCGATGGCGATGCGCTGGCGCTGGCCGCCGGAGAATTCGTGCGGGTATTTGTGCGCGTCGCTGCTGCGCAGGCCCACCTGGGCGAGCACCTCGGCGACGCGCTCGACCTGCTCGGCGCGCGGGGCGCGCGCCAGCGCCGCCAGCGGCTCGGCGACGATGCGCTGCACCGTCTGGCGTGGGTCGAGCGAGCCATAGGGGTCCTGGAACACCATCTGGAAGTCGCGCCGCGCCGCGCGCAACTCTGCCGCCGGCAGCCGGTGCAGGTCGCGGCCGAGCAGGTGCACGCTGCCGCCCGTGGGTGTCTCCAGCGCCATCACGATGCGCGCCAGCGTGGACTTGCCCGAACCCGACTCGCCCACCACGCCCAGGCTGCGGCCGGCGGCGATCTCCAGGCCCACGCCGTGCAGCACGGGCAGCAGCGGGCGCGGGCCGAGCAGGCGCTGGCGCGGCAGGCGGTAGTGGTGGCGCAGGTCGTGTACCTGCAGGAGGGGGGCGGGAGCGGTCATCGTGGCTGGCCCCCGTCCCGCAAAAAAATCAGGTCAAAAACCCGATGTGCCGTTGTCCTCTCTAGACTTCCAGCTATGAATACTGGAGCAATCATGGCTCCTCCAGGCGGATGCACCGTGCCATGTGCTCCGGCCCCAGCATCACCGGTGCCGGCAGTGCCGCGTTGCACGCCGCGATGGTGCGCGGGCAGCGCCCGGCGAACGGGCAGCCCGGCGGCAGGTCGGCCAGCTCGGGCACGGTGCCGGCGATGGCCGGCAGGCGAAAGCCCGGCACCCGCCCCGCGCCCAGCTGCGGGCGGGCAGCGAACAGGCCCTGGGTGTAGGGGTGGGCCAGGCGCTCAAAGACCGCGCGCGTGGGGCCGGCCTCGACCACCGCGCCGCCATACATGACCAGGGTGCGCTGCACGGCGCCGGCGATCACCGCCAGGTCGTGCGAGATCAAGAGCAGCGCCATGCCGCGCTCGGCCACCAGGCCCTGCACCAGCTCCAGCACCTGCTGCTGCAGCGTCACGTCCAGGGCGGTGGTGGGCTCGTCGGCAATCAGCAGGTCCGGCCCGCAGGCCAGTGCCATGGCGATGGTGATGCGCTGGCGCTGGCCGCCCGAAAACTGGTGCGGATAAGCGTCCAGTCGCCCGGCGGCGCCCGCGATGCCCACGCGCTCGAGCAGGGCGATGGCCTCGGCGCGGGCCTGGCGCGCACTCAGGCCCTGGTGCAGGCGCAGGGGCTCGGCCACCTGCCGGCCGATGGGGTGCACGGGGTTGAGCGCCGTCATGGGCTCCTGGAACACCATGGCCATGCGGTTGCCGCGCAGGCGGCACCACTGCGCCTCGGGCAGGCCCACCAGCTCCTGGCCGGCCAGGCGGATGCTGCCCGCCACCTCGGCGCCCTCGGGCAGCAGGCCCATCAGCGCCAGCGCAGTGAGCGATTTGCCGCTGCCCGATTCGCCGATCAGCCCCAGCGTCTGGCCCTGCGCCAGCGTGAAGTCGAGCGCGTGCACGGCGCGCACCCGGCCCCGCTGCGTGGGCAGCGTGATGGCCAGGTTCTGCACTTGCAGCAGCGGGGGCTGGGGGTCTGCAGCCATGGCCGTCCTCATCGCTGGCGCACCAGACGCGGATCGAGCACGTCGCGCAGCCCGTCGCCCAGCAGGTTGAGCCCCAGCACCGCCAGGGCGATGGCCAGGCCTGGCCACACGGCCAGTAGCGGTGCCTGGAACATGAGCGTTTGCGCCTCGGCCAGCATGCGGCCCCAGGAGGGCTGCGGCGGCTGCGTGCCCAGGCCCAGGTAGGACAGCGCGGCCTCGGCCAGCACCGCGAGCGCGAACTGGATGGTGGCCTGCACGATCAGCACCGAGGCGATGTTGGGCAGCACGTGCTCCAGCGTGATGCGCGCCGCGCCCTTGCCGCTGGCACGCGCGGCCAGCACGTATTCGCGCGACCACACGGCGTGCGCCGAGGCGCGCGTGACGCGGGCGAAAGTGGGCACGTAGAAGATGCCGATGGCGATGATGGCGTTGACCAGGCCCGGGCCGAACACGGCCGTCAGCATGATGGCCAGCAGCAGCGCGGGAAAGGCGAAGGTGAAGTCGGCCACGCGCATGATGAGCTCCTCCACCCAGCCGCCGCGCGCCGCGGCAACCAGGCCCAGCAGGGTGCCCGCGGCCAGGCCGATCCCTACGGCGATCACCCCGACGGCGATGGTCGCGCGCGCGCCCACGAGCAGCAGCGACGCCACGTCGCGGCCATAGGCGTCGGTGCCCAGCCAGTGCAGGCGGCTCGGGCCCTGCAGCGCGGCCTGCAGGTCCATCTCGTAGGGCGGCCAGGGCGTCCAGGCGAAGGACAGCAGCGCCGCCGCGACCAGCGCCCCGCTCAGCAGCGCGCCCAGCACCAGGCTGCGGTGGGCCAGCGCCCGGCGTGCAAAGGCGCTCATGCGCCGGCCGCCTTCACGCGCGGGTCGATCACGGCGTAGAGCAGATCGACCACGAAGTTGACCACCACCACCATGGCCGCCAGCAGCATCACGCAGTTGCGCACCACGACGAGGTCGCGGTTGGCGATCGACTGGAAGATGAGCCGCCCCAGGCCCGGCAGGTAGAACACGTTTTCCACCACGATGGTGCCGGCCAGCAGGTTGGCGAACTGCAGGCCCATGACGGTGACCACCGGGATCATGGCGTTCCTGAGCACGTGGCCGAGCAGCGCGGCGCGGCGCGACAGCCCCTTGGCGCGGGCAGTGCGCACGAAGTCCTCGCGCAGCACGTCCAGCACCGCCGAGCGGGTGATGCGCGCCAGGATGGCTGCCTGCACCACGGCCAGCGAGATGGCCGGCAGCAGCAGCGCGCGCAGGGCGGGCAGCACGCCGCCGCCGTCGGCCGGGCGCCAGCCCGGAAAGCCGCCGGCGGCAAACCACTGCAGCTTCACCGAAAACAGCAGTATCAAGAGGATGGCGAACCAGAAGTTGGGGATGGCGATGCCGATCTGCGCCAGCGTCATGACGCCCACGTCGCCCAGCCGGTTGTGGCGCGCCGCGGCATAGACCCCGGCGGCCAGCGCCAGCACCGTGGTCAGCAGCATGGCCAGCAGCGCCAGCGGCAGGGTGAGCGCCATGCGCTCGGCAATCAGTTCGCCCACGGGCGAGCCGTAGGCGTGGCTGGTGCCCAGCTCGCCCGTGGCCAGGCCCGCAAGCCAGTGCAGGTAGCGGCGCCAGGCCGGCTGGTCCAGGCCGAGCTGGCGCGCCAGTTCGGCCACCGCCTCGGGCGCGGCGTCCGGGCCGAGCAGCACCTGCGCGGCGTTGCCGGGCAGCACCTCCAGCACGGTGAACACCACGAGCGAGGCCGCCAGCAGCGTGGCAAGCAGGGTGCCCAGGCGTTTGAGGAAGAAGACAGCCATGTGTGCAAGAAGGGCCGGCGGGCGGCGCCGGGCCCGCAGCATAGCCGCAAAAGCCGCAGGGGCTCCCCGGCCATGGCGGTGCCCGGCAGGCCGTGCACCGGCCCGGGCGGATAATCCGCCCATGTCCGCCGCCCGCCCGTCCCGCTGCCGCCCTGCGCGGCCACCCTGTGCCGGGGGCCTGCCATGGCCCTGAAGATCACCGAGGAGTGCATCAACTGCGATGTGTGCGAGCCGCAGTGCCCCAACGAGGCCATCTCCATGGGCGAGGAGCACTATGTCATCGACCCGGCCAAGTGCACCGAGTGCGTGGGCCACTTCGACGAGCCGCAGTGCGTGGCCATCTGCCCGGTCGCCTGCATCCCCAAGGACCCGGCGCACCCGGAGGACACCGAGACGCTGCTGCAGAAGTTTCAGCGCCTGCAGTGGCAGCAGGCCCTGGTAAAGTAAGGGTTTCAGGTCTTTTTGGCCTCAAGCCCGCGCCACGCAAGGGCTTGTAGCTATCAAATTCGCAAGTCCGTCTTCCTCCCTCCCCCGCTGAGGGAGGGCAGGGGTGGGGGCCAGCGCCGGTGCCCTCGTCACACGGCAGGCTGGAGCGCGCCGGCCCCCATCCCCGCCTTCCTCCAGAGGGGGAAGGGGCCAGAGGGTCGGAAAAATAGACTGTTCAGCCAGCAGCCGGCGTCGCCGCTGGCGGCCGCGGCGGCTTGGGCCGGGGTGGCTTGGTCGTGTTGATCTGCTGCACGGCTTTCTCCATGTCGCCGTCCAGCAGAACCGGCAGGGCCTTGAGGGCGTGGGTGATGCTGTCCTCGATGCGCTCGCGCTCGGGCTGCGCCGGGCGCTTGAGCACCCAGCCCACGACCTCGTGCTTCAGGCCCGGGTGGCCAATGCCGATGCGCAGGCGCCAGTAGTCAGCCGTGCCCAGCTGGGCGTGGATGTCGCGCAGGCCGTTGTGGCCGCCGTGGCTGCCGCCCTTCTTGAGCTTGACCACGCCGGGCTCGAAGTCGAGTTCGTCGTGCGCGACCAGGATTTCGTCGGGCGCGATCTTGAAGAAGCGCGCCAGCGCCGCGACCGACTTGCCCGACAGATTCATGAAGGTCTGCGGCTCGAGCAGCCACACCGGCCGGCCCTGCACGTTGGCGCGCGCAGCCAGGCCCCAGTAGCTGCGCTCGGGCACGAGCTGCACCTTGAGCGAGCGCGCCACCTCATCCACCCACTGGAAGCCCGCGTTGTGCCGCGTGCCCTCGTATTCCGGCCCGGGATTGCCCAGGCCGACAAACAGCTTGATCATCGGAGCGATTATTCAGGACGCCGCAGGACGGAAAAACGAAAAAGGCCCACACGCGGCGGGCCTTCGGTGCCCGGGCGCAAAGGCCCGGGCAGGGGCGGCGAAGGATTACTTCTTGCCCTTCTTGGCCGGAGCGGGTGCGGGCGCGGCAGCGGCGGCGTCCACCACCACTTCGGGCAGCTTGATGGAGATCAGCGCCGGGTTCTTGTTGGAGCCGCGCACCACGGCCTTGACGCCGTGCGGCAGCTTGAGCGACTGCACGCCGGGGGCGGTCTTGGAGGTGATCTGGCTCAGGTCCACCTTGATGAACTCGGGCAGCTGCGCGGGCATGCAGACCACATCCAGCTCGTGCATCACGGGGGTGACGGTGCAGCCTTCCAGCTTGACGGCGGGGGATTCCTCCACGCCTTCGAAGTGCAGCGGCACCTTCAGGTGCACGCGGGTGCGCTCGTCCACGCGCTGGAAGTCCACGTGCAGCACCTGCTGCTTGAAGGGGTGGTACTGCACGTCGCGCAGCAGCACTTTGCTAGTCGTGCCGTTCAGTTCCATGTCCAGAATGCTGGAGTGGAAGGCTTCCTTCTTCAGGGCGTGCCACAGGGCGTTGTGGTCCAGCTCGATCAGCTGGGGCTCGGTGCCGCCGCCGTAGACGATGCCGGGTGCGCGACCCGTGATGCGCAGGCGGCGGCTCGCACCCGTACCTTGCTTGGCGCGCTCAAAAGCGACGAATTGCATGTTGATAACTCCTGATGGGGGCCGGCCGCGACCAGCTCGGCCCACTGTTGAAAACGGCCCCGGTCCCCTTGGGCGGGGTGGGGCCTGCGTTGTGTTCCGGAGCGAGGCGTGGTTACGCTTGCTCCGAGAACAGACTCATCACCGAGTCGCCCTTGGCGATGCGCCGGATGGTCTCGGCGATCAGCGGCGCCACGGACAGCTGGCGGATCTTGGGGCAGCCCTTGGCGGCGTCGCTCAAGGGGATGGTGTTGGTGACCACCACTTCGTCCAGGGCCGAGCCGCTGGCGATGCGCTCGATGGCCGGGCCGGAGAAGATGGGGTGCGTGCAGTAGGCGTAGACGTTCTTGGCGCCGCGCTCCTTGAGCACCTCGGCGGCTTTGACCAGCGTGCCGGCGGTGTCGATCATGTCGTCCATGATCACGCAGTTGCGGCCCTCGATCTCGCCGATCACGTGCATGACTTCGGACACGTTGGCCTTGGGACGGCGCTTGTCGATGATGGCCAGGTCACAACCCAGCTGCTTGGCCAGCGCGCGGGCGCGCACCACGCCGCCCACATCGGGGCTGACCACGATCAGGTCTTCGTACTTCTTCTGGTTCAGATCGCCCAGCAGCACCGGCGAGGCGTAGATGTTGTCCACCGGGATGTCGAAGAAGCCCTGGATCTGGTCGGCGTGCAGGTCCATGGTCAGCACGCGGGCCACGCCCACGGCCTGCAGCATGTTGGCCACCACCTTGGCCGAGATCGGCACGCGCGTGGAGCGCGGGCGGCGGTCCTGGCGGGCATAGCCGAAGTAGGGGATGACGGCGCTGATGCGCTCGGCCGAGGCGCGCTTGAGCGCGTCGACCATGATGAGCAGCTCCATCAGGTTCTCGTTGGTGGGCGCGCAGGTGGACTGAACCACGAACACGTCGCGCGCACGCACGTTCTGCTTGATCTCGACGGTGACTTCGCCATCGGAGAAGCGGCCCACGTCGATGGCGCCCAGGCCCGTGCCCAGATGGCGGGCGATGTCTGCTGCAAGCACGGGGTTGGCATTGCCCGTGAAAACCATGAAATCAGGGGAATGGGCTTGCATGAGCAGATCGACGGTGGTGGGTTCAGGCCCTGCGGCGTGGCGTGTGCACAGCAGGACAAAAAAGATTTTGGCAGGGGAGGAAGGACTCGAACCCTCGCATGCCGGAATCAAAATCCGGTGCCTTGACCAACTTGGCGACTCCCCTACACAGGTTGCCCGGCGCTGCCGGACCACCTTGAATTCTTCAATCCGAGACCCAGCCGGCAAGCGGATGGGACTGCAGATTCTCACACACTTTGACCTGCCAGGCTGCGGGTGCATCGTGCAGATCGACCACGTGTGTGACCTGTGCAAACACCGCACTGCCGGAGCCTGTCATCCGCGGCTTCAGACCCTTGCCGGCAAGCCACTGGATGGCTTGATCGACCTCGGGGCAGAGTGCCTGGGCGACGGGCTGCAGGTCGTTTCTTCCGAAACCGTACGGTGCTGCAGCAAAGTCTGAGATTGTAGCACGCCCTGAATCGCGTTTGAGCGAAGGACTGGAAAAAATGGTTTTTGTCTCCAGTCCGGCTTCGGGCTTGACCACCACGAAGCGCGTCGATGCAAGGCGCTGCTCTCTCTCAAGGGGGCAGATTATGTCACCAATTCCTTCCACCCAGGCGTTGGCGCCGCATAAAAAGAAGGGCACGTCGGCGCCCAGCGTCACACCGATGGCTTGCAGCTGGCCGCGCGTGAGCCCCAGCCCCCACAGCCGGTTGAGGGCCAGCAGCGTACTGGCGGCGTCCGACGAGCCGCCGCCCAGGCCGGCCTGGGCCGGCACGCGCTTGTCCACCACGATGTGCGCGCCGCCCCCGTGGCCCGTGGCCTGCTGTAGCGCCCGCGCCGCGCGCAGGCACAGGTCGTCCGCGGGCAGCGCGGCGCCCCGGTCCTCGCGCGAGAGGGCGCCGCCCGCGCGGCGCTCGAAGTGCAGCGTGTCGCACCAGTCGATCAGCATGAAGGCCGATTGCAGCAGGTGGTAGCCGTCGGCCCGGCGCCCTGTCAAGTGCAGGAACAGGTTGAGCTTGGCCGGGGCCGGCACGTCGTGGAGGGCCTGCATGGGAGAGGGAGAAGATTCAACGGTCGAGCACGATGCGCAGGACGGCCTGCGGCGCGGGCGCATGCCGACGGGCCACGAGCCGCCCTTCGGCCAGGCGATCCAGTTCGGCCTGCCAGCCGGGCACCTGTACCGCCTCGCCCTGCAGCCAGGCGAACAGCGCGGCGATGGGCAGCTCGGTGCCCGTGAGCTCGCGCACCAGCTCGGCCAGCGACGCCGACTCGCGCGTCTCCTGGCCGTTGGTGAGCTGTGCGTGCGCGGGCGTCCAGTGCAGCCGGGCGAGCACCTGGCCCAGCGGGCTGAACAGGGTGAGGGCGCCGGCCTCGGCCGAGCCTGCCAGGTCGAAGCCCGCGCTGAACGAGCGCGCGGGCTCGTCCGTGCCGGCAGGGGCCTCGACCTGCACGCCCAGGCGCCCGGCCCAGTGCTGCGAACCGCTGCCGGCGCGCCGCACCGGCGGGGCGCAGCCGGCGAGCAGGGCCGCCACGGCGCAGGCGGCGGCCAGCAGCTGCCGCCGTCCCGGCGCCTGAAGGCCGGCCGTCAAGGCCGCGCTCCGAGGCGCTTGATCGTTTCCTGCAGCGTGTCGTGGTTCTTGTTGATGCGCAGGCCCTCGCGCCAGACCTGCAGCGCCCGCTCGCGCTGGCCGCGCATCCACAGCACCTCGCCCAGATGCGCGGCGATCTCTGCGTCGGGCTGGGTGTCGAAGGCCGACTGCAGCAGCTCCTCGGCCCGTGCGTGGTTGCCCAGGCGAAATTCCACCCAGCCCAGGCTGTCGGTGATGAAGGGGTCGCCCGGGGCCTGCTCCAGCGCGCGGGCGATCAGGCTGCGCGCCTCGGCCAGTTTTTCGCCGCGATCGGCCAGCATGTAGCCCAGGGCGTTGAGGGCGTGGCGGTGGTCGGGCTTGCGCTCGACGATGCTGCGCAGCAGCCGCTCGGCCTCGCGCGGCTGGCCGGCCTTTTCCGCCAGCATGGCCTGGTCATAGATCAGGTCGTCGTCCTCAGGCGCCAGCGCCGCGGCGCGGCCCTGGATCTCGTAGGCCTCGCGGTACTCGCCCGCTTCGCGCAGCAGCTGCGCCTCGGCCTGGAGCTTCAGGCGCTCGTCCTCGGGCTGGCGCGCGGGCGTGGCGCGGATGACGGCGCGTGCCTGGCTGAGCTTGCCCTGGCGCGCCAGCAGTGAGGCGCGCCGGCTCTGCGCGGCCAGCAGCTCGGGCGCGTTGTCGATGCGCGCGAGCCACGTTTCGGCCCCGGCATAGTCGCCGCGTTTCTCGGCAATTTGGGCGTGCATCAGCCAGGCCTGGGTGAAGGCGCGCGAGCGCATCTCGCCGGGCGGGGCACTGTCGAGCTGCCGCGTGAACTGCGCCAGTGCCTGCTCGGCCGCATCCAGCTGGCCGGACTGCAGCTTGAGCGAGGCCTGCAGCAGCCAGGCCTCGGCGGCGTCGGGGCGCTCGCGCGTCACCGCGTCCACCTGGGCCTGCGCGTCGGCCAGGCGCTGCGATTCGAGCAGCAGCCGCGCGTAGGCCATGCGCACCTCGGGCATGGGCGTGTCGGCGAAGTAGGGCGGCAGCAGCACCTCGGCCTCGGCCACGCCTTCATCGAGCAGCTGCAGCGCCAGCATGGCGGCGCCGTCGTCGGTGTGGTCCAGCGCCAGGGACTGGCTGGCCGCCTCCAGGGCGCCTGCCTTGTCCTGGGCCGCCAGGCGCATGCGGCCGATGGTGGCCCAGGCCGCAGGGCCGATGGCCGGGTGGCGCAGCTCGCCCGCCAGTGCCTGCTCGACGATGCGTGCCGCGGTGGCCTTGTTGCTCACGCGGGCGTAGAGCTGGGGCAGGGCGCGCACGGAGGCGAGCTTGGAGCGCCCCGAGGCCATGGCCAGCTCGCGCTGCAGCGGCTCGGCACTCTCATTGGTGCGGTTGAGCGTGACCAGGATGTAGAGCAGGTAGCGGTTGGCCTCGCGCGACTGGGGAAAGGCGGCGTTCCAGGACCGGATGGCCAGCAGCGCTGCCTCGGCCGAGCGCGATTGCAGCGCCATCTCGGCGGCGCGGCGGTAGAGCCGGGGGTCGCTGCTCTTGCGCGCCGCGTCCAGCATCAGCGCGTAGCCCGTGGATGCGTCGCCGCCGCTGGTGCTCATCTCGCTGAGCAGCAGTTCGTAGAACAGCTCGGCGGTGAGGGCCGTGTCCTGGTCTTCCAGGGGGTGGTCGGTGTCCTCGGCCTCCGGGGGGGCGGCTGGCAGCACTTCGGTGGGCGCGGCCGGCTGGGCGAGCAGGGCGGGCACTGCGCCCACGGTCAGCATGCAGGCCAGCGCCAGGGCCCGAAGACGAAAAATATGCACCATCGCCCCATAATAATCCATGCCCAAAGCCGTTTCTGCCCGCCGATCGCGGCAAAAAACCCATGCCTGAACTGCCCGAAGTGGAGGTCACGCGGCGCGGCTTTGCCGACGCCATAGCCGGCGCGACCGTGACCGGTGTGCGCCTGGGCAAGCCCCTGCGCTGGCCCTTAGGCTGCGAGCCCGGGACGCTGGCGGGGCGGCGCGTGCAGGGCGTGCGCCGGCGCGGCAAGTACCTGCTGCTCGACCTCGACAACGGCCTGCTGCTGCTGCTGCACCTGGGCATGTCTGGCAGCCTGCGCTTTGCTGCCGACCTGCCGCCCGCAGGGGTGCACGACCACTTCGACCTGCACACCGACCGCGGCGTGCTGCGCCTGCACGACCCGCGCCGCTTCGGCGCCGCGGTCTGGACCACGGGCGAGGACGACCCGCGTGCGCGCAAGCTGCTCGGGCAGCTCGGGGTCGAGCCGCTGCCCGGCGAAGGTTTTGACTTCCAGGCATTCCATGCCGGCCTGCGCGCCAGCCGCGCGCCCATCAAGCAGGTGCTGCTGGCCGGCCGCCTGGTCGTGGGCGTGGGCAACATCTACGCCAGCGAGGTGCTGTTCCTCTCGGGCATCGCCCCGACGGCGCCGGCATCCTCCATCGGCCCGCGCCGGGCGCGGCGCCTGCATGCGGCCATCGTCCAAGTGCTGGCGCGTGCGGTCGAGCGCGGCGGCTCCACGCTGCGCGACTTTGCCGGCACCGATGGCAGCGCCGGCCACTTCCAGCTGGAAGCCAGTGTCTATGGCCGCGAAGGCCAGCCCTGCCGCGCCTGCGGCGCGCCCATCCGCCTGCTGCGCCAGGGCCAGCGCAGCACCTATTTCTGCCCGCGCTGTCAGCGCGCCTGAGCGGGCGCGACCACTCCCCCGACCGCATGAGCTCCAAGCAGCCCGACACAGCCGCTCCGGCGCTGCCCGACATCGCCACGCCCGTGGTGCGCTGGCAGGCCGAGCACGGCCGCCACGCGCTGCCCTGGCAGAACACCCGCGACCCCTACCGTGTCTGGCTGTCCGAGGTCATGCTGCAGCAGACCCAGGTGGCGACCGTGCTGGGCTATTACGAGCGCTTCCTGGAGCGCTTTCCCGACGTGCAGGCGCTGGCCGCTGCCTCGCCCGATGAGGTGCTGGCGCTGTGGAGCGGCCTGGGCTACTACAGCCGCGCGCGCAACCTGCACCGCTGCGCGCAGGAGGTGGCGCAGCGCCACGCCGGCACCTTTCCGCGCAGCGTGGCCGAGCTGGCCGCGCTGCCGGGCATCGGCCGCTCGACCGCCGGCGCCATTGCCGCGTTCTGCTTCGGCGCGCGCGCGCCCATCCTGGACGCCAACGTGCGCCGCGTGCTCACCCGGGTGCTGGGCTACCGCGCCGATCTCGCCACGGCCGCGGGCGAGCGCGGCCTGTGGCAGCTGGCCGAGGCGCTGCTGCCCGAAGGCGATCCGCAGACCTGCATGCCGCGCTACACCCAGGGGCTGATGGACCTGGGCGCGGGCATCTGCCTGCCGCGGCGGCCGGCCTGCATGCTGTGCCCGCTGCACGACGTGTGCGTGGCCCGGCGCGAGGGCCAGCCCGAGCGCTACCCGGTGCGCACGCGCGCCACCCGCCGCAGCGCGCAGGACTGGTGGCTGCTGCTGCAGCGCGACGACGCGGGCCGGCTGTGGCTGGAGCGCCGCGCACCCTCGGGCATCTGGGCGGGCCTGTACTGCCCGCCGGTCTTTGACGACCGTGCGTCGCTGGATGCGGCGGCGCTGGCGTGCGCGGGCCAGCCGCTGCAGGAGCTGCCCCCCATCGCGCATGGGCTCACGCACCGCGACCTGCTGCTGCACCCGGTGCTGGCGCGGGCGGACTCTGCCGGGCCCGGCGCCACGGCCCTGCAGGAGGGCGTGGCCGGCGCCTGGTTCACACCACAGCAGTGGCGCGCCGCCGGGCTGCCTGCGCCCGTGCGGCAGCTGCTGGAGGGGCTGGTCGCCTCAGGGATTCAAAAACAATAGCTGCAAGCCCTTTGCTGGCGCTGGTTTACAGGCCATCGAGCTCGCGGTGGCGCAGCAGCGTGTTCCACTGCCCGGCAAAGTGCCGCGCCAGCTGCTCGACCAGGTACACCGAACGGTGCTGCCCGCCCGTGCAACCGATCGCCGTGGTGACGTAGCTGCGGTGGTTGCGCACCATGGCGTCCAGCCAGTGCTCGAGAAAACCGCAGATGTCGGCCAGCATGGCGCCGGCCTCGGGCTGCAGTGCCAGGTATTCGGCCACGGGCACGTCGCGCCCGGTGAGCGGGCGCAGCTCAGGCTCGTAGTGCGGGTTGGGCAGCATGCGCACGTCGAAGACGTAGTCGGCGTCCAATGGAATGCCGCGCTTGAAGGCAAACGACTGGAACACCAGCGTCAGCTGCCCGGGCGGCGTCGGCAGCAGGCTCTTCACGTAGCCCAGCAGCTGCGCCGAGCGCAGGTTGCTGGTGTCGATGACGTGCGACTGCTCGCGCAGCTCGGCCAGCAGTTCGCGCTCCAGTTCGATGGTCTGCACCAGCGCGCGCTGGCCCTCGCGCAGCTCCTCGTGCGACAGCGGATGGCGCCGGCGCGTCTCGGAGAAGCGCCGCACCAGCGTGTCGGTGGAAGCGTCCAGGAACAACGCGCGCACCCGCACGCCATCGCGGCGCAGCTGCGCCAGCTGCCCCGGCACCAGGGGCAGGCCGGTGGCGCTGCGCACGTCCATGGCCACGGCCAGGCGCCGCCCGTGGTGGGCGTGCTCCAGCGCCGCGAAGGCCGACAGCAGCTCGGGCGGCAGGTTGTCCACGCAGTAGTAGCCTGCGTCCTCCAGCGCATGCAGCGCCACCGATTTGCCTGAGCCGGACATGCCGGTAATCACCATGATCTCCAGCGTCATGCGCCGCTCCGGTCGGCCAGGGCCGCGCCTTCGAGCATCTCGCGCGCATGTGCCAGCGTGGTGGCCGACTGCTGCTGACCGCCCAGCATGCGGGCCAGCTCGGCCACGCGCTCCTCGCCGCGCGCGGGCGCCACGCTGCTGGTGGTCTGCTGCGCGCCCTTGCGCTTGGCCACGACCAGGTGGTGGTCGGCGCACGCCGCCACCTGCGGCAGGTGGGTGACGGCCAGCACCTGGCGCGCCTGGCCGAGCTGCTGCATCAGCCGCCCCACGGTCTCGGCCACGGCGCCGCCCACGCCCGAGTCCACCTCGTCAAAGATCAGCGTGGGCGCCTCGCCCAGCTCGCTGGTGGTCACCGAGATGGCCAACGCCATGCGCGAGAGCTCGCCGCCCGAGGCCACGCGCCCGATGGGCCGGGGCGTCATGCCCGGGTGGCTGCTGACGAGAAAGCCCACCTGGTCGGTGCCGTGCGGGCCGGGCTCGGCCGGCTCCAGCCGCACTTCGAAGCGGCCGCCGGCCATGCCCAGGCCCTGCATGGCGCGGGTGATGGCCTCGCCCAGCTGCGGCGCGGCCTTGGCGCGCTTTTGCCCCAGGGCGCGCGCGGCCTTGTGGTAGGCGGCGCCGTGGCGCTGCTCGGCCGCCTCCAGGGAGTCGAGGTCGGAGGCGTCGTCGAGCCGGCGCAGGTCCTCGCGCCAAGCGGCGAGCAGCTGCGGCAGCTCCTCGGGCGTGCGCCGGTAGCGGCGCGCCAGCTGCAGCCACAGCGCCACGCGCGCGTCCAGCTCGGCCAGCTGCTCCGGGTCGGGCTCGGTGTGGCGCAGCCAGCCCTGCAGCGAATGCACCACGTCGCCCGCCTGCGCCAGGCACGAGGCCAGCACCTCGGCCATGGTGCGAAACTCCTCGTCCACCTGCTCGTAGCCCTGCAGCAGCTCCTGCGCGCGCGCCAGGCCCGTCATGGCGCTGTCCGTGTCCTCGCCTTCCAGCGCCTGCAGCGCGGCCTGGGCATTGTCGATCAGCGCCTGGGCATTGGCCAGACGGGCATGGCGGGCGTTGAGCTCGTCCCACTCGCCCTCCAGCGGCGCGAGTTTCTGCAGCTCGCCGATCTGCCACTGCAGGCGCTCGCGCTCCTGCGACAGCGTGTCCTGGGCCTGGCGGGCGTGGGCCAGGGCCTTTTGCGCCTCGCGCCAGGACGACCACAGGCCCGCCAGGGGCTCGCCCTGCACGCCGGCGTAGGCGTCCAGCAGGCCGCGCACGGCATCGGGCCGGGTCAGGCTCTGCCAGGCGTGCTGGCCGTGGATGTCCAGCAGGTGCTCGCCCAGGGCGCGCATCTGCGCGGCGGTGGCGGGCGTGCCGTTGATCCAGGCGCGGCTCCTGCCTTGCAGGTCCACCGTGCGGCGCAGCAGCAGCAGGCGGTCCTCGGCGGCAAAGCCGGCCTCGTGCAGCCACGCGGCGAGCGCCTCGGAGCCGGTGGCGTCAAACTCGGCGCTGATGTCGGTGCGCTCGGCACCCTCGCGGATGACGCCGGTGTCGGCGCGCGCGCCCAGCAGCAGCTGCAGCGCGTCGATCAGGATGGACTTGCCCGCCCCGGTCTCGCCGGTGAGCACCGTGAAGCCGCCCGCCAGATCCAGCTCCAGCGTCGGCACGATGACGAAATCCTTCAGCGCGATGCGCCTCAAGGCCATGTTCAGGAACCTCCTTCGTTCCAGCGCAGCTTCTTGCGCAAGGTGGCAAAGTAGCTCCAGCCGCGCGGATGCAGAAAACACACGCGGTGCGCCGAGCGGCGCACCAGGATGCGGTCGCCATGCTGCAGGGAAGCGAGCGACTGCATGTCGAAATTGGCGCTGATGTCGCGGCCAGCCACCACCTCGATGGCCACCTGGGTGGCGTCCGACAGCACGATGGGGCGGTTGGACAGCGTGTGCGGCGCGATCGGCACCAGCACCCAGCCGGGCAGCGCGGGGTGCAGCATGGGCCCGCCCGCGGACAGGGCGTAGGCCGTCGAACCCGTGGGCGAGGCGACGATCAGCCCGTCGGCGCGCTGGTTGGCCACGAACACGCCATCGACTTCGATGCGCAGCTCCACCATGCCCGAGGTCGAGCCGCGGTTGACCACCACGTCGTTGAGCGCCAGCGCCTCGAACACGCATTCGCTGCCCCGCATCACGCAGGCGTGCATGAGGGGGCGCACGTCCTCCTCGTAGTCGCCGTGCAGTATGGGTTCGAGCGCCGCCCGGTAGCTGTCCAGCGGGATGTCGGTGATGAAGCCCAGCCGCCCCTGGTTAATGCCCACCAGCGGCGTGCCGTGGCTGGCCAGGCGCCGCCCCACGCCGAGCATGGTGCCGTCGCCGCCCACCACCAGGCACAGGTCGCACTGGCGGCCTATGCCCTCGATGTCCAGGGTGGGGTAGGCGTGCAGGTCCAGCAGCTGGGCGGTCTCGGCCTCCAGAGCCGGCTCGCAGCCCTGCTCGGCCACGAAGCGGGCGATGCAGTCGATGATCTCGCGCGAGTTCTCCGGCATGGCGCCGCCTGCGGAGCGCTGGTATTTGCCGATGATGGCGACGCGGCGGAAGATGGGCAGCATGGGTCGGAAATTACATCACTAAAATGATTCGATGCTCGATGACCGTGCCAAGTTGTTGCTCAAAGCGCTGGTGGAGCGCTACATCGCGGAAGGTCAGCCGGTGGGCTCCAGGACATTGTCGCGGGCTTCGGGACTGGAATTGTCGCCAGCCACCATCCGCAACGTCATGGCCGACCTGGAAGAGCTGGGCCTGATCGCCAGCCCCCATACCTCTGCCGGCCGCATCCCCACCGCCCGGGGCTACCGCCTGTTCGTGGACACCATGCTCACGGTGCAAAAAGACCAGCTGCCGGCGCTGCAGCTCATGCCCGAGCAGCCGCAGAAGGTGATCGCCAACGCCGCGCACCTGCTGTCGAGCCTGTCGCAGTTCGTCGGCGTGGTGATGGCGCCGCGGCGCGCCTCGGTGTTCCGGCACATCGAGTTCCTGCGGCTGTCCGAGCGGCGCCTCCTGGTGATCATCGTCTCACCCGACGGCGACGTGCAGAACCGCGTCATCTTCACCGAGACCGACCACACCCAGTCGCAGTTGGCCGAGGCGGCCAACTTCCTGAACGCCAACTACGCGGGCCTGACCATGGAGCAGGTGCGCGAGCGGCTCAAGCACGAGGTGGAGAGCCTGCGCGGGGAGATCGCCGAACTCATGCAGGCGGCTGTGAATGCCGGCACGGACGCGCTGTCGGCCTCGCAGGAGGAGGTGGTCATCTCCGGCGAGCGCAACCTGCTGTCGGTGAGCGACTTCGCCAGCGACATGAGCCACCTGCGCCGCGCCTTCGACCTGTTCGAGCAAAAAACCCAGATCCTGCGCCTGCTCGACATCTCCAGCCGCGCCGAGGGCGTGCGCATCTTCATCGGCGGCGAGAGCCAGGTCGTGCCGTTCGAGGAGCTGTCGGTGGTCAGTGCCCCCTACGAGGTGGACGGCAAGGTGGTGGGGACGCTGGGCGTCATCGGCCCGACGCGCATGCCCTACGACCGCATGATCCAGATCGTGGACATCACCTCGAAACTCGTCTCCAACGCCCTGAGCCACCGCAGGTGAGGCAGACCCTACAATAGCCGGCTCCCCTGGCGCCGGGCCCGCGGCCCGTGGTGGGGCAGGGGGCGTTAGCTCAGTTGGTCAGAGCAGGGGACTCATAATCCCTTGGTCGCAGGTTCAAGTCCTGCACGCCCTACCAGTCGAAACAAGCACTTGGGCCAGTTCTTCGGGACTGGCCTTTTTGCTTTCCGGGCACCTGCCACCAACCGGCTTGGTGAGCATTTCGAGGACTGCCAGCGATTGACGAGGCAGCGGCGCAACATCGCCGATGCGCTGGTGATGCCAGGCGTTGCGGATACCGCGTTCGATCCACCGCGTGCGTGCCTCGCAAGGGCTGGCGCGTTGGTGACCCGCCCTCGCCGCCAGGCTGCGGGCCCGGGCTCCGTACGCCCTACCATTCAGACCGATATTCAGGATCTGGAGGCCGGTTTTTCGGGCCCGGCCTTTTTGTTGATGCCCATCTGAGGAGAGACACATGACAGGCAGGCGAATTCTTCCCATGGCGGCAAGCGCCGCGTTGCTGGCGCTGGCCGGCTGCTCGGCCCTGGGGCCGCAGGGTGGCGCTCCAGCGCCGGCGCCGCGCCCCATCGGGGCCAGTACCGCGCCGGTGGGCGGCACCTGCAACGCCCAGGCCGCGCAGCAGGCCGTGGGCAAAAGCAGCACCGCCCAGGTGGTCGAGCAGGCGCGGGTGGCCTCGGGCGCGCGCATGGCGCGCGTGCTGCGGCCGGGGCAGGCGGTGACGCTGGAGCACAACGCCGAGCGCCTGAACCTGCGCGTGGACGCCGGCGGCAAGGTGCTGGCCGCGGACTGCGGCTGAAGGCGGCGCGCGGGGCCGGGCGCGCGCTCTGCGGGCCGGGCCCGGCGCGGCTCAGTCGGGCAGGAACAGCTCCTGCAGGTCGTTCAGGAAGTCCAGGCCGCGCTCGGTGGGCCAGGCGCGCTCCATGTCGCGCGCCAGCAGGCCGCGCGCCTCGGCCTGGGTCAGGCCGCGCTCGATGGCGGTGAGCGCCAGGCCCGTGCGCTCGGTGAATTCGGCTAGGGCAAAGCCCTCGCGCAGGCGCAGCGCGTTGAGCATGAACTCGAACGGCAGGTCGGCGCGGCGCACGTCCTCGTCCTGCGCGATGGCGTTGCCGGCCAGCGCCTGGGCCATGTAGCGCTGTGGCTCGCGAAAGCGCACCTGGCGCACGATGCGGTGGGCAAAGCTGAGCTTGCTGTGCGCGCCCGCGCCGATGCCCAGGTAGTCGCCGAACTGCCAGTAGTTGCGGTTGTGCAGGCACTGGTGGCCGGCGCGCGCGTAGGCCGAGACTTCGTAGCGCTGCAGCTGCGCGGCCGCGGTCAGCTCGGTGATGCGGTCGAGCATGGCGTAGGCGTCATCGTCCTCGGGCAGGCCGGCGGGCGGGTGGCGGGCGAAGAAGGTGTTGGGCTCGATGCTCAGGTGGTAGATGGACAGGTGCGGCGGCGCATGCGCCAGGGCCTGGCGCACGTCGTCCTCCAGCTCGGCCATGCTCTGGCCGGGCAGGGCGTACATCAGGTCCAGGTTGAAGGTCTCGAAGGCTTCGCTGGCCTCCTGCACGGCGGCCAGGGCCTGGGCGCGGTCGTGCACGCGCCCCAGAGCCGCCAGGTGCTGGTCGTTGAAGCTCTGCACGCCGATCGACAGCCGCGTGACGCCGGCGCCGCGAAAGGCCCGGAAGCGCTCTTTCTCGAAGGTGCCGGGGTTGGCCTCCAGGGTGACCTCGCAGCCGGCGTCCAGCGGCAGGCGCGCACGCACCGCCGCCAGCAGGCGGTCGATGGCCTCGGGTGAGAACAGGCTGGGCGTGCCGCCGCCGATGAAGACGCTGTGCACCGTGCGGCCCCAGACCAGGGGCAGGGCGGCCTCCAGATCGGCCTGCAGGGCGTCGAGGTAGCGCTGCTCGGGCAGGGCGGCCGCGCCCTCGCGCGCCTCGTGCGAGTTGAAGTCGCAGTAGGGGCACTTGCGCAGGCACCAGGGGATGTGGATGTACAGCGCCAGCGGCGGCAGGCTGCTCAGCTGCAGCAGGCCGGGGCGCAGGTAGTGCATGACGTCGCGCGCAGGCGCCGCCGATGCGGCGGGAAGGATGGGAATCGTCATGGGTTGCTCATGAATGGATAGCTGAACCTCGTTGACCCACAATGTTTTGAAGGTTAAAAGATTCTGAAATCGTGAGTGTGCAAAGGGTGAGCGCTACTTTTTTCATAGCCAACGCTCGCGCAGCAGCGCCAGCATCTGTCGCGTGGCGCGGCCGCGGTGGCTGTGGGCGTTCTTCTCGGCCGCGGGCAGCTCGGCAAAGGTGCGGCCCAGCTCGGGCACGAACATGATCGGGTCGAAGCCGAAACCGCCCTCACCCTGCGGCGCGTGGGTGATGAGGCCGGCCACGCGGCCGGTGGCGATCAGCGGCTCGGGGTCGGCCGGGCTGCGCACGGCCACCAGGGTGCTGACCAGCGCGGCGCGGCGGTCCTCGAGGCCCTGCATCTGTTCGAGCAGCGCGCGCACGTTGTTGGCGTCGCCCTTGTCGTAGCCGAACTGCGTGGCGTAGTGGGCCGTCTGCACGCCCGGCAGGCCGCCAAAGGCGTGCACGCACAGGCCGGCGTCGTCGGCCAGCGCGGGCAGGCCGGTGTGGGCGGCGGCAAAGCGCGCCTTGGCCAGGGCGTTCTCGACGAAGGTGTCAAAGGGCTCCTCGGCCTCGCCCACGCCCAGCGTGCCCTGGGCGATGAGCTGCACGCCCAGGGGGGCGAGCATCTCTTGCAGCTCGGCCAGCTTGCCGCGGTTGTTGGAGGCCAGAACCAGTTGCATCGTCATGATCAAAACCCGGGTTTCTCGTTGCCAATCAAGGACTTTTTGCTATCAAAAGGCGAGGGCCTGGCGCTGCAGGGCGAGCAGCTCGGCAATGCCCTGGCCGGCCAGGCCGAGCAGGGCGTCGAGCTCGCCGCGAGAGAACGTCCGGCCCTCGGCCGTGCCCTGCAGCTCGACAAAGCCGCCGGCGTCCGTCATCACCACGTTCATGTCGGTGTCGCAGGCGGCGTCCTCGGCGTAGTCCAGGTCCAGGAGCGGCGTGCCAGCCAGCAGGCCCACCGACACCGCCGCCACCGCCCCGGTCAGCGGCGAGGCGGCCAGCGCCCCCGCGGCCTGCAGGTGCGCCACGGCGTCGTGCGCCGCCACCCAGGCGCCGGTGATGGCCGCGCAGCGCGTGCCGCCGTCGGCCTGTAGCACGTCGCAGTCCAGGTGGATGGTGCGCTCGCCCAGGGCCGCCAGGTCGAACACGGCGCGCAGGCTGCGCCCGATCAGGCGCTGAATCTCCTGCGTGCGCCCGCTTTGCTTGCCGCGTGCGGCCTCGCGGTCGCTGCGCCGGTGGGTGGCGCGCGGCAGCATGCCGTACTCGGCCGTGACCCAGCCGGCGCCGCTGCCGCGCTGGTGCGGGGGCACCCGCTCCTCGACCGAGGCGGTGCACAGCACGCGGGTGTGGCCGAACTCGACCAGCACCGAGCCCTCGGCGTGCATGGTGTAGCCGCGTGTCAGGCGCACCGGGCGCAGGGCTTGGGCGGCGCGGCCGCCTCTGCGGGCGGCGGAGGTGGCGGGGGGCAGGGTCATCGGGGGCTTTCTGCGGCAGATGGAAAAAGGAAAAGGGGCGGGAGCGGCCAGGCGCGGCGCCGGGACGGGCCTTCAGCCCTTACGCGCGGCGGCGCGGCGGATGGCGTCGTTGATCTCGGCGACGGCGCGCTCCAGGTCCTCGTCGCCGAGTTCGTCGCCGCCCCGCGCCAGCCCGTCGAGCGGGCTGCAGGCGATGGTGGAGGCGAAGGTCTGCCCGTCCGGCGCATCGGTGGCGAGGGCCGGCCCGGGCGCGAGCACACCGGGCGCCTCCCACTCCAGGGCCAGCGCGGTGACATTGTCACAGCGTTCGCCGCCGGCGCGCAGCGCCTGCCCGACCAGCGCCGGCACGGCGTGCGAGACGCTCTGGCGCGCCAGCCCGCTGGCGATGGCGGCCTCGTCCAGCCCGCTCCACAGCCCGTCCGAGCACAGCAGCAGTCGGTCGCCCTGCTGCAGCGGCGCCGGCCCGGCCCGGTCGAACAGCGGCGTGGAGGGCGCGCCCAGGCAGGTGAACAGCATGTGCCGGTTGGCGCGGCGCGTCGGGCCCGTGGCGCCGGCCTTGTGCAGCTCGTCATGGGAATGGTCGCGCGTGCGCAGCAGCACCTGCCCGCCGCGCACCAGGTACAGGCGCGAGTCGCCGCAGTGCACCCAGCAGGCGCGCCCGTCCTGCACCACGGCGGCCACCAGCGTGGTGCGCGGGCCGTCGCGCTCCATGCCGTGGCGCTGGGCGTAGCGCAGGATCTGGCGGTGCGCGGCCAGCAGCGCCGCCGGCAGAAAGTCCTGCGGGCTGGCCAGCGCCGGCCGCGCCTGCCGCTGGAACAGGGCCGAGACGGTCTGCACCGCGATCTGCGCCGCCACCTCGCCCCGGGGGTGCCCGCCCATGCCGTCGGCCAGTACGAACAATGCACTCTGGCGCGTGTAGCAGTAGCCCATGCGGTCCTCGTTGCGCTCGCGCCCGCCCGTGCGGCTGACCTGGAAGACCGAGAACTTCATCATCGCCGGGAGCCCACGCCGGGGCGGTCCGCGCCCAGCGCATCCAGGCGCAGGCGCACCCGCTCGGCCACCGACGGCCGGGTGTAGCGGCGCTCGCCCTCGCGCGCGAGCGCCTTTTGCAGCACAAAGACGGACTGCGGCCGCGCGGTCGGCTCCAGCGCCATGCACCAGCGCACCACGTCGATCAGGCTGTCCGAGTACAGGCCGCGCAGCCGGGCCAGGTCCGGCTGCAGGCGGTCGTGTTGCTGGCGCTGGGGCGCGTCCAGGGGCGGCTGGCCCTGCATGCAGGCGTAGATGCACGCGCCCACGCTGTAGGTGTCGGTCCAGGGGCCCAACGGCGCATCGCGCTGGTGCATCTCGGGCGCGGCGAAGCCGGGCGTGTGCATCGGGCGGATGAAGTCGCCCTCCTGGGCCAGCACCTCGCGCGCGGCGCCGAAGTCGATCAGCACGGCCCGGTCGTCGTCGGTGATGAAGATGTTGGCCGGCTTGATGTCCAGGTGCAGCATACGGTGCTGGTGCACGATGCGCAG
This sequence comes from Melaminivora sp., assembly GCF_032059615.1. Taxonomy (NCBI): domain Bacteria; kingdom Pseudomonadati; phylum Pseudomonadota; class Betaproteobacteria; order Burkholderiales; family Comamonadaceae; genus Melaminivora; species Melaminivora sp. Next base: position 32,025 of record NZ_DAMCAM010000006.1, read on the forward strand.
GCCGCGCAGCACCTCGTCGAACAGCGAGCGGATGGTGGACTCGCGAAACACCTTGCGGCCCTTGAGCTGGCGCGCGGTGAGGATGAACTCCTGCAGGCTCGCGCCCTCCAGGTAGTCCATCACCATGTAGACCGTGTCGTTGTCGCGAAAGAAATTGAGCACGCCGACCACCGAGGCGTGCGAGATCTGGGCCAGCGAGCGCCCCTCCTCGAAAAAGCTCCTGAGGCCGAGCCGGTAGAGCGGCAGGCGCTCGGGCGCCACCGTGGGCAGGCGCTCGCCCGGCTGGCGCGTGGCCAGCGCCGAGGGCAGGTATTCCTTGATGGCGACCGGCTCGCCCTGCGCGTCCAGCGCCAGATAGACGATGCCGAAGCCGCCCGTCGCCAGCCGTCGCACGATGCGGTAGTCCCCCAGGGGGGTGCCTGCAGGCAGGGGGGCCGGCCTGTTTCTGGACATGTGGACAAGGAAAAAAGACGCGGGCGCCCGGGGCAGGCCGGATAATCGCCCGATGACAGGCAACCCATCACCGAAAAAACCCGGGGCAGTCTACAGCATGACCGGCTACGCCAGCGTGCAGCAGCAGAGCCCGGCCGAAGGCCCCGCCGGCGCCGGCGCGGGGCGCCGGATCGGGCTCGAGCTGCGCTCGGTCAACAGCCGCTTCCTGGATCTGTCGCTGCGCCTGGCCGAGGAGCTGCGCTCGCAGGAGCCGGCGCTGCGCGCGCTGCTCACCGCGGGCCTCAAGCGCGGCAAGGTCGAACTGCGCGCCTTCATCGAAGGCGGCGAGGGCGCCCTGCTGAGCGAGCCGCCCGCGCCGCTGCTCGAGCGCCTGGCCAGCGTGCAGGAGGCCGTGCGCGCCCACCTGCCCGCCGCCGCCCCCTTGAGCGTGGCCGATGCCCTGCGCCTGTGCGCCGGGCTGGCCGCCCCGGCCCAGGACCACGGCGCGCAGCTGCTGCAGCTGGCCCGCCAGGCACTCGACGAGCTGCTGGCCGCCCGCGCCCGCGAAGGCGAGCGCCTGGTGGACACGCTCGACGACCGCGTGCGCCAGCTGCACGAGCTGGCGCGCCAGGCCGCGCCGCTGGTGCCCCAGCTGGTCGCCCAGCAGCGCCAGCGCTTCATGGAACGCTGGCGCGAGGCCCTGCAGCTGGGCGAGGGCGCGGTCGTGCCCGAGGCGGCCCAGGAGCGCGCCCTGACCGAGGCCACGGCGTTTGCCATCCGCATCGACGTGGCCGAGGAGCTCACCCGGCTCACCGCCCACCTCGACGAGATCGAGCGCCTGCTGGCGCGCGGCGGCGAGGTCGGCAAGCGCCTGGACTTCCTCATCCAGGAGCTGCACCGCGAGGCCAACACCCTGGGCTCGAAGTCGGCCACCATGGAGCTCACGCGCATCAGCGTGGACATGAAGGTGCTGATCGAGCAGATGCGCGAGCAGGTGCAGAACCTTGAGTGATAATAATTTTTTGATAGCGCGTTGCCCTGATCCCTTATGGACTATCCCGGAAATCTGTTCGTAGTCTCGGCCCCCAGCGGCGCAGGCAAATCCAGCCTCGTGAAGGCGCTCATGGAGCTGGACTCGCACGTGCAGCCCTCGGTCTCGCACACCACCCGGGCGCCGCGCGGGCAGGAAAAGCACGGCCGCGAGTACTTCTTCGTCTCCGAGCCCGAGTTCGACGCCATGGTCGCGGCCAACGGCTTCGTGGAGTGGGCCAACGTGCACGGGCGCCGCTACGGCACCTCGCGCCGCGCCATCGAGGAGCGCATCGCCCAGGGCGGCGACGTGGTGCTGGAGATCGACTACCAGGGCGCGCTGCAGATCCGCGAGAGCTTCGCCGATGCCGTGCTGATCTTCATCCTGCCGCCGAGCTGGGAGGAGTTGCGCTCGCGCCTGGAGCGCCGCGGCGAGGACGCGCCCGAGGTGATCGAGACGCGCCTGACAAATGCCGAGCAGGAGATGGCTCAGGTGGAAAAATTCGACTTCGTTATAATCAATGAAGTTTTCGAGCGGGCACTTTTCGACCTGAAAACCATCGTCCACGCCCAGCGGCTCAAGTACCTTGCCCAGCGCCGCGCCCGGGCCGACACCTTCGCCTCGCTCAACATCCCCGCCTAGACCCCACCGCATTCCCTGGAGCTTTTCCGCATGGCCCGCATTACCGTGGAAGACTGCCTCGAGCAGATCCCCAACCGTTTCCAGCTGGTGCTTGCCGCCACCTACCGCGCCCGCATGCTCAGCCAGGGCCACGCCCCGCGCATCGAAAGCCGCAACAAGCCCGCCGTGACGGCGCTGCGCGAGATCGCCGCCGGCAAAGTGGGCCTGGAGATGCTCAAGAAGGTGCCGGGCTGAGTAACCTGCCCCGCGCCGCAATGAAAGCACCGCAGGGCGGTGCTTTTTTTATGGGCCGGGCCGCCATGGTGTGGTGACGCTATAGTTGCAAGGCTATGGCCTCCTCCTTCCATGCGGTATTGACGAAGACTCAGGCAGCGCCACCGCCCGGCAGTGGCGCGCAGCAGCCTGGGCCCGCGGCGCCGGTGGCGGTGCCTGATGCAGCCGCGGCCAGCTTCGCCGCGCTGCTGGACAAGCTCGACTACCTGGACGAGGCACAGACGCAGCAGGTACGCGAGGCCTATCACTACGCCGATCGGGCCCACCTCGGGCAGTGGCGCAGCAGCGGCGAGCCCTACATCACCCATCCGATCGCCGTGGCGGCGCTGTGCGCGAGCTGGAAGCTCGATGCCCAGGCGCTGATGGCCGCCCTGCTGCACGATGCCATGGAGGACTGCGGCATCACCAAGGCCGACCTGGCCGAGCGCTTTGGCACGGCGGTGGCCGAGCTGGTGGACGGGCTGACCAAGCTCGACAAGCTGCAGTTCAACACGCGCGAGGAGAACCAGGCCGAGTCCTTCCGCAAGATGCTTCTGGCCATGGCGCGCGACGTGCGCGTCATCCTGATCAAGCTGGCCGACCGCACGCACAACATGCGCACGCTCTCGGATATGCCGCGCTCCAAGTGGCACCGCATCTCCTCGGAGACGCTGGAGATCTACGCCCCCATCGCCCACCGCCTGGGCCTGAACCAGACCTACCGCGAACTGCAGGACCTGTCGTTTCGCCACCTGCACCCCTGGCGCTACGCGACGCTGGCCAAGGCCGTGGCGCGCAGCCGCAGCCGCAGCCGCGACGTGGTGCAGAAGGTGCAGGCCGAGGTGGACGCCGCCTTTGCCCAGACCGGCCTGCCGGTGCGTCTGGCCGGGCGCGAGAAGACGCTGTTCGCCATCTACGAAAAGATGCATGGCAACCACCTGAGCTTTGCCCAGGTGACCGATCTGTACGGCTTTCGCGTGGTCGTGCGCTCGGTGCTCGACTGCTACACCGCCCTGGGCGTGCTGCACCAGACCTACAAGCCGGTGCCGGGCAAGTTCAAGGACCACATTGCGATCGCCAAGCTCAACGGCTACCAGTCGCTGCACACCACGCTGGTCGGGCCGGCCGGCCTGAACGTCGAGTTCCAGGTGCGCACCGAGGAGATGCACATCGTCGCCGAGGCGGGCATCGCCGCGCACTGGCTCTACAAGGCCCGCGCGGGCGAGGGCGGCGAGGCCGAGCGCCTGGGCACGCAGTGGCTGCAGTCACTCCTGGACATCCAGAACGAGACGCGCGACGCGGCCGAGTTCTGGGACCACGTCAAGGTGGACCTGTTTCCCGATGCGGTGTATGTCTTCACGCCCCGCAGCCAGATCCTGGCGCTGCCGCGCGGCGCCACGGTGGTGGATTTTGCCTACGCCATCCACAGCGACGTGGGCGACCGCACGGTGGGCGCGCTCATCAACGGCGAGGAGGAGCCGCTGCGCACCGAGCTCAAGAATGGCGACGTGGTGGAGGTGCGCACCGCCCAGGGCGCGCGGCCCAACCCGGCCTGGCTGGGCTTCGTGCGCACGGCCCGGGCGCGCTCGAAGATCCGTCACTACCTCAAGACCCTGGCGCAGACCGAATCGGTCGGCCTGGGCGAGCGGCTCCTGACCCAGGCGCTGCGCGCCGAGGGTGTCGAGCAGCTGCCTGATGCGCAGGCCCACGCCGCGCTGTGGGACAAGCTGCTGCGCTTTACCGGCAACCGCACGCAGGCCGAGCTGATGACCGACATCGGCCTGGGCCGGCGCGTGGCTGGCATCGTCGCCAAGCGGGTGGCGGTGCTGCTGTCCGAGGGTGGCCAGCGCCCCGACGCGCTGCTGCTCAGCCGCGAGCGCTTCGGCGCGCACGAGAACCTCTCGCAAGGCAGCATCACGCTGGACGGCAACGAAAGCGCCTCGGTGCACTACGCCCAGTGCTGCCGGCCGGTGCCGGGCGACCCGATCGTCGGCTACCTGGGCCGGGGCGAGGGGCTGGTGGTGCACCACGCGCAGTGCGGCAACGCGCAGCGGCTGCAGCACAAGGACGCCGAGCGCTTCATCGCCGTGGACTGGGCAGACGAGCCGGCGCGCACGTTCGAGACCGGCATCACCGTCACCGTCACCAACGCCAAGGGGGTGCTGGCCCGCATCGCCGCCGTGATTGCCCAGTCCGAGGCCGACATCGTGCGGGTGGACATGGACGACGCCATGGCGACGACCGAACTGCGCTTCGTCGTCGCCGTGCGCGACCTGGCGCACCTGGACCTGGTGCTGCGCAACCTGCGGCGCACAGCCTCGGTGCTGCGCGCCTCGCGCGTGCTGCCGCCACCCGCCTGAGGCGTAGTGGGCCGGCGTCAGCCGGCAGGGCGGGGTGGCGGATAGCTCACCGCGATGACCTCTAGCCGGCGCGGGCCTGCGGGGGTCGTGAGCGAGACCTCGTCGCCCTCGCGCGCCTTGAGCAGCGCGCGCGCGACGGGCGCGATCCAGCTGATCTGGCCCCGGCTGTTGTCGGCCTCGTCGATGCCCCGGATGGTGACCGTGCGCTCCTCGCCCGTATCGTCGGCGTAGGTGACCGTGGCGCCAAAGAACACTTGGTCGCTGCCCTGGTGCACCGATGGATCGACGACCTCGGCGATCTCCAGGCGCCGCGTCAGGAAGCGGATGCGCCGGTCGATCTCGCGCAGGCGTTTCTTGCCGTAGATGTAGTCGCCGTTTTCCGAGCGGTCGCCGTTGCTGGCGGCCCAGTGGACGATATCGACGACCTTGGGGCGCTCATCGTCGATCAGGGCCAGCAGCTCGGCGCGCAGGCGCGCGTGGCCCTCGGGCGTCATGTAGTTCTTGGCGCCGGTCGGGATGCTGGGGCCGGCGGGCAGCTCGTCGTCATCGTCGGGGGCGTCGGTTTCGCGGGTGAAGGCTTTGCTCATGCCGCCATGGTGCCGCCGAATGGGAGCGACAAACGAAAAAGCCCTGAAACCGGCTGGTTTCAGGGCTTTGCGTTTGGCGCGGCTGGCAGGAATCGAACCCACGACCCCTTGGTTCGTAGCCAAGTACTCTATCCATCTGAGCTACAGCCGCGAAGCTTTGAATTGTAGCACGTGATTTCGTGCCCTTTTCAAAATTGCCGCTTTTTCTTTCCGATCACTGGGTGCATCGAAGTGTGCAGCGGCAACGGGAGCGATTGTAATGCGGTTTTTTGGCCCGCTCGAACAAGAAGGAGCAAAAAATCTCAGCGCCGCGTGTAACCCAGGCAGGCACCAGCGTTGGGCTTGCCCTGGCATTCCCGGTACAGGCGCCGATCGCGCTCGGCGGCGCTTTCCTGGGAGTTGTGCTGCTGCTGGCGCACCTTCACGGCTGCCGGCTTCCTGGCTGCGCCTTTTTTGGCGGCCGCGGCGGGCGGGGGCGACAGGACTGAGCAGGACAGCGCCAGGCAGCACAGCAGGGCTGCGGGCCGGTGGGCCCGCGCAGCGGCGGGGGCGGGGTGAGAGCAGGGGGCGGACGGCAGGGTGAGCATGGGCGGGTCCGGCAGGCAGGGTGGGGCGGTCCGCATCATCGCTACCGGACGGGCCGCCGGCCAGCCCGGGCCCCTGCCGATAGAGGGAAAAAAGCGCGCGCGATATAATCGAACGGTTTTGCATAGTGCAAGACGCACGCCCGCGGCCTTTCCAGTCGCTGGCGCAAGTTCACCAAGCCTCCAAGGTGGCTGCCCACAACGCGGCGCCCGGCGGGGTCCATTCAGGAAACCACAATGATCGCATCTTCCGTCAAAGCCGAGGTCGTCAAGGCCAACCAGCGCGCTGCCAACGACACGGGCAGCCCTGAAGTGCAGGTGGCTCTGCTCACCGCACGCATCAACGAACTGACGCCGCACTTCAAGCAGCACGCCAAGGACCACCACGGTCGCCGCGGCCTGCTGCGCATGGTCAGCCGCCGCCGCAAGCTGCTGGACTACCTCAAGGCCAAGGACGCCGAGCGCTACACCGCGCTGATCGCCAAGCTCGGCCTGCGCAAGTAAGCGCACCGAAACGCAACAACGCCTGGGTTGGCTCTGCCTGGCTCAGGCGTTTTTGTTTTTGGCCCGCAGCCTCGTGCAGAGCGAAGCTGTGTCATTCCAGGGGCGCTGGCGCCCCGGCCGCAAGCGCCCCTGGAATGGCATCGTGTTCTGCATCGAATCGGGTCGAAACCCTTGCTGAGCAACGTTGTTCAGCTATCAAAACATGAGCAAGGAGCCATCATGAGCATTTTCAACAAGGTCACCAAGAGCTTCCAGTGGGGCGACAAGACCGTCGTCCTGGAAACCGGCGAGATCGCCCGCCAAGCGTCAGGCGCCGTGCTGGTCAACATCGACGACACCGTGGTGCTGGCCACCGTGGCTGCCTCCAAGAACCCGAAGCCGGGCCAGGACTTCTTCCCGCTGACGGTGGACTACATCGAGAAGACCTACGCCGCCGGCAAGATCCCCGGCAGCTTCTTCAAGCGCGAGGCCAAGCCCTCCGAGCTGGAGACGCTGACCAGCCGCCTGATCGACCGCCCGATCCGCCCGCTGTTCCCCGAAGGCTTCTACAACGAGGTGCACGTGGTCATCCACACCATCTCGCTGAACCCCGAGGTGGATGCCGACATCGCCGCCATGCTGGGCGTGAGCGCGGCGCTGGCCATCTCCGGCCTGCCGTTCAACGGCCCCATCGGCGCGGCGCGCGTGGGCTACGTCAACGGTGAATACGTGCTCAACCCCGGTCAGACGGCGCGCAAGAACTCGCAGCTCGACCTGGTCGTGGCCGGCACCGAGACGGCCGTGCTGATGGTCGAGTCGGAAGCCGACCAGCTGCCCGAGGACGTGATGCTCGGCGCCGTGGTCTTCGGCCACGAGCAGGGCAAGGTGGCCATCGACGCCATCCATGAGCTGGTGCGCGAGGCCGGCAAGCCGATGTGGGACTGGAAGCCCGCTGCCAAGAACGAAGAGTTCATCGCCAAGGTGCGCGGCCTGGCCGACGACAAGCTGCGCGCGGCCTACCAGATCCGCAGCAAGCAGGCGCGCACCCAGGCGCTGCGCGAGGCATCGAGCTCCGTGCTGCAGTCCCTCAAGGACGAGGGCGCCGAGTTCGACACCAATGCGGTCGAGTCGCTGCTGTTCGACCTGGAGGCGCAGATCGTGCGCGGCCAGATCCTGGCCGGCGAGCCGCGCATCGACGGGCGCGACACGCGCACCGTGCGCCCCATCGAGATCCGCTCCTCGGTGCTGCCGCGCACCCACGGCTCGGCGCTGTTCACGCGCGGCGAGACGCAGGCGCTGGTGGTCTCCACCCTCGGCACTGAGCGCGACGCGCAGCGCATCGACGCGCTGGCCGGCGAGTACGAGGACCGCTTCCTGTTCCACTACAACATGCCTCCCTTCGCCACGGGCGAGGCCGGCCGCATGGGCACGACCAAGCGCCGCGAAATCGGCCACGGGCGCCTGGCCAAGCGCGCCCTGGTGCCGCTGCTGCCGTCCAAGGACGAGTTCCCCTACACCATTCGCGTGGTCTCGGAGATCACCGAATCCAACGGCTCGTCCTCCATGGCCTCGGTCTGCGGCGGCTGCCTGTCGCTGATGGACGCCGGCGTGCCGATGAAGGCCCACGTGGCCGGCATCGCCATGGGCCTGATCAAGGAGGACAACCGCTTTGCCGTGCTGACCGACATCCTGGGCGACGAGGACCACCTCGGCGACATGGACTTCAAGGTCGCGGGCACGACGGCCGGCATCACCGCGCTGCAGATGGACATCAAGATCCAGGGCATCACCAAGGAAATCATGCAGGTCGCCCTGGCCCAGGCCAAGGAGGCACGCCTGCACATCCTCGGCAAGATGCAGGAGGCCATGGGCGAGGCGCGCGCGGAGATCTCCAGCTTCGCGCCCAAGCTCTACACCATGAAGATCAACCCCGAGAAGATCCGCGACGTGATCGGCAAGGGCGGCGCCACCATCCGCCAGCTGACCGAGGAGACCGGCACGCAGATCAACATCGAGGAAGACGGCACCATCACCATCGCCTCCAGCGAGGCGGCCCGGGCCGACGAGGCGCGCCGCCGCATCGAGGAGCTGACCGCCGAGGTCGAGGTCGGCCAGGTGTATGAAGGCCCGGTGACCAAGATCCTGGACTTCGGCGCGCTGGTGAACCTGCTGCCCGGCAAGGACGGCCTGCTGCACATCAGCCAAATCGCGCACGAGCGCGTGGAAAAGGTCACCGACTACCTCCAGGAAGGCCAGGTCATCAAGGTCAAGGTGCTGGAGACCGACGAGAAGGGCCGCGTCAAGCTCTCGCTCAAGGCCCTGACCGAGCGCCCTGCCGGCATGGAACGCCCCGAGCGGGGCGAGCGCAGCGACCGCGGTGAGCGTGGCGAGCGCCGCGACGGCGGCCGCGGCGGCTACCGCGGTGGCAACGGCAATGGCAATGGCCAAGGCCATGGCGGCGAGGGCGGCTCCTACGAGTCCTGAATGCTCCTCGATTGAGAGCATCGAGCCCTTGTCAGTCAAGGGCTCGACCTTGTTTCAATGCCTGGATCTGCCATGAATGAACGCATGCAGGCCGTGGAGATCACGGCCTTTGGCCCGCCCGAGGCCCTGCGCCTCGCCGAGCGCCCGCGGCCGGTGCCGGGCGCCGGCGAGCTGCTGATCCGCGTGGGTGCCAGCGGCATCAACCGCCCGGACGTGCTGCAGCGCAAGGGCCACTACCCTGCGCCCCCGGGTGCCTCCGACCTGCCGGGCCTGGAGGTCGCAGGCACGGTGGAGGCGGGCGACGCGCAGGCGCTGGCTGCGGCCGGGCTGGCGCTGGGCGACCGCGTCTGCGCCCTGGTGGCCGGTGGTGGCTATGCCCAGTGGTGCGTGGCGCCGGTGGCGCAATGCCTGCCGGTGCCCGCCGGGCTGAGCGACGTCGAGGCTGCCTGCCTGCCCGAAACCTTCTTCACCGTCTGGAGCAACGTCTTCGACCGCGGCCGCCTGCAGGCGGGCGAGACCCTGCTGGTGCATGGCGGCACGAGCGGCATCGGGGTGACGGCCATCCAGCTGGCACGCGCGCGCGGCGCCACCGTGATCGTCACGGCCGGCAGCGACGACAAGTGCGCCGCCTGCCTGGCACTGGGCGCGCACCACGCCATCAACTACCGCACGCACGACTTCGTCGCCGAGGTGCAGCGCATCACGGGCGGCCGCGGCGCCGACGTCATCCTGGACATGGTCGCGGGCGACTACGTGGGGCGCGAGATCGGCTGCCTGGCTGATGATGGCCGCATCGTCATCATCGCCGTGCAGGGCGGCACGCGCGCACAGATCGACGCCGGGGCCGTGCTGCGGCGCCGGCTGGTGATCACCGGCTCCACGCTGCGCCAGCGCCCCGAGGCCTTCAAGGCGCAGATCGCCGCCGCGCTGCGGCGCGAGGTCTGGCCGCTGCTGGAGTCGGGCACCATCCGGCCGGTGGTGCACAGCGTTTTCGCGGCCGCCGAGGCCGCCCGCGCCCATGCGCTGATGGAGTCCAGCCAGCATGTGGGCAAGATCGTTCTGACATGGAGCACCTGACGATGAACCGACCCAAGCTCATTGCCGGCAACTGGAAGATGAACGGCAGCCTGGCCGCCAACGAGGCGCTGCTGTCGGCCCTGCGAGCCGGCCTGCCGCAGGGCGCTGCCTGCGCTGTCGCCGTCGCCGTGCCCGCGCCCTACCTGGCGCAGGTGCAGACGCTGGTGTCGGGCTCGCCCATCGCGCTGGGTGCGCAGGACGTCTCGCAGCACGATGGCGGGGCCTACACCGGCGAGGTCTCGGCCGCCATGCTGCGCGACTTCGGCGCGCGCTACGTGCTGGTCGGCCATTCCGAGCGCCGCCAATACCACGGCGAGAGCGATGCCGACGTGGCGGCCAAGGCGCAAAAGGCGCTGGCCGCCGGCATCACGCCCATCGTCTGTGTGGGCGAGACGCTGGCCGAGCGCGAAGCTGGCGAGACCGAGCACGTGGTGCGGCGCCAGCTGGCCGCCGTCATCCATGCCAATGGCCACTGCATCAGCGAGATCGTCGTGGCCTACGAGCCGGTCTGGGCCATCGGCACCGGCCGCACGGCCACGCCCGAGCAGGCCCAGCAGGTGCACGCCGTGCTGCGGGCGCAGCTGGCCGCGGCCACCACGCATGCCGCGCGGGTGCCCATCCTCTACGGCGGCAGCATGAACGCCGCCAACGCGGCCGAGCTGCTGGCCCAGCCCGACATCGACGGCGGGCTGGTGGGCGGTGCCTCGCTCAAGGCCCAGGATTTTCTGCAAATCATTGCCGCAGCCAGCGCTGCGCAAGGAGATGCAGCTACAGTTTCAGGAGTAAATTGACATGAGTGCCTTTGTGAACGTGATTCTGGCGGTGCAGATGCTCACCGCCCTGGCCATGATCGGGTTGATCCTGATCCAGCACGGCAAGGGGGCCGACATGGGCGCGGCCTTCGGCAGCGGCGGCTCGGGCAGCCTGTTCGGTGCCAGCGGCAGCGCCAACTTCCTGTCGCGCACCACGGCGGGGCTGGCTACCGTGTTCTTCGTCGCCACCCTGGCGCTGGCTTACCTGGGCAACCAGCGTGCGCCCAGCGTGGGCAGCGTGCTGGAAGGCCCGGCTGCCGCCGTGCCGACCACGACGGCTCCCCCGCCCGAGCCGGCACCGGCTCCCGCGGCCAGCGCCGCCGAAGCCCCGCCCGCGGCCGAGCCGGCTCCGGGCGCGGCGCAGATCCCGAAGAACTGACGCCCGGCCGGGTGTCAAAAAAGCGGCGCCCGGGTATGTGACAGGGTTTTTCCGGGTTAGAATCGCCGTCTGTCTGGAAAGCCGACCGGCACCGGAAACGGGCTTTGCAGACGTGCAAAACAAGACAGCCGTCGTGGTGGAATTGGTAGACACGCTATCTTGAGGGGGTAGTGGCGAAAGCTGTGCGAGTTCGAGTCTCGCCGACGGCACCAATCACAAAAAAGGCCGCCTTGTCTGAACCGCTGAGCGGAACGGGTGGGGCGGCTTTTCAGCGGTGAGAAGGCCCTCAGATGAATCTCGATCAGTACCTCCCGGTTCTCCTGTTCCTTCTGGTAGGGGCCGGGGTCGGCGTGATACCCCTGCTGCTGGGCTATCTGCTGGGCCCGCAGCGGCCCGATCCGGCCAAGAATTCCCCCTACGAGTGCGGTTTCGAGGCCTTTGACGATGCGCGCATGAAGTTCGACGTGCGCTACTACCTCATCGCCATCCTGTTCATCCTGTTCGACCTGGAGATCGCCTTCCTGTTTCCCTGGGCCGTGAGCCTGCAGGAAGTGGGCATGACCGGGTTCGTCGCCGTGCTGATCTTCCTGGCCATCCTGGTCGTGGGCTTTGCCTACGAGTGGAAAAAGGGTGCGCTGAACTGGGAATGAGCGGCCACGGCCGCTGTGCAAAGGAACGACACGATGATTGATGGTGTGATGAAGGAAGGCTTCATCACCACGAGCTATGACTCGGTGGTGAACTGGGCCAAGACGGGCTCGCTGTGGCCCATGACCTTTGGTCTGGCCTGCTGCGCGGTCGAGATGATGCACGCGGCCGCCGCGCGCTACGACCTGGGGCGCTTCGGCGCCGAGGTGTTCCGCGCTAGCCCCCGCCAGTCCGACCTGATGATCGTGGCCGGCACCCTGTGCAACAAGATGGCGCCGGCCCTGCGCAAGGTCTATGACCAGATGGCCGAGCCGCGCTGGGTCATCTCCATGGGCTCGTGCGCCAACGGTGGCGGCTACTACCACTACAGCTATTCCGTGGTGCGTGGCTGCGACCGCATCGTGCCGGTGGACGTCTACGTGCCGGGCTGCCCGCCCACGGCCGAGGCGCTGATCTACGGGATCATCCAGCTGCAGCAAAAAATCCGCCGCACCAACACCATCGCGCGTGCCTGAAAAGGGAAGGGCCATGACTGCTTCTGCCTCCATTGCTTCTTCCCCCGTGGCCATCGCGCCCGAGGCGCTGCGCGACGCCGTGGCCGCCGCGCTGGGCGACAAGGCCCGCGAGGTCACCATCGCCCTGGGCGAGGTGACCGCGGTGGTGCCGCTGGCGCACTACCTCGAGGCCATGCAGATCCTGCGCGACGCGCCCGCCTGCCGCTTCGAGCAGCTGGTCGACCTGTGCGGCGTGGATTACTCCGCCTGGCACAACGTCGGCACCGAAGGCCCGCGCTACGCCGTGGTCTCGCACCTGCTGTCGGTGTCGCTGAACCAGCGCGTGCGCGTGCGCGTGTTCTGCACCGACGACGACTTCCCCGTGGTGCCTACGGTCACGCCGCTGTGGAACTCGGCCAACTGGTTCGAGCGTGAGGCTTTCGACCTGTACGGCATCGTCTTCGACGGCCACCAGGACCTGCGCCGCATCCTGACCGATTACGGCTTCATCGGCCACCCCTTCCGCAAGGACTTCCCGCTGTCCGGGCACGTCGAGATGCGCTACGACCCCGAGCTGCGCCGCGTGGTCTACGAGCCCGTGACCATCGAGCCGCGCGAGCTCACCCCGCGCATCATCCGCGAGGAAAACTATGGAGGCCTGCACTAAAGGCGCGGCCGCGCCCAGGTGATCGACCCATGGCTGAAATCAAGAACTATTCCCTGAACTTCGGTCCGCAGCACCCGGCAGCGCACGGCGTGCTGCGCCTGGTGCTGGAGCTCGACGGCGAAGTGGTGCAGCGCGCCGACCCGCACATCGGCCTGCTGCACCGCGCCACCGAAAAGCTCGCCGAGCACAAGACCTACATCCAGTCGCTGCCCTACATGGACCGTCTCGACTACGTGTCCATGATGAGCAACGAGCACGCCTACTGCTTGGCGATCGAGAAACTGCTGGGTATCGAGGTGCCGCTGCGCGCGCAATACATCCGCGTGATGTTCTCCGAAATCACGCGCCTTCTGAACCACCTGATGTGGCTGGGCTCGCACGGCAACGACTGCGGCAGCTCGACCATCCTGATCTACACCTTCCGCGAGCGCGAGGACCTGTTCGACATCTACGAGGCGGTGTCGGGCGCGCGCATGCACGCGGCCTACTTCCGTCCGGGCGGCGTGTACCGCGACCTGCCCGACAGCATGCCGCAGTACCAGGCGAGCAAGGTGCGCAACGAGCGCGCGATTGCCGAGCGCAACCGCAACCGCCAGGGCTCGATGCTGGACTTCATCGAGGACTTCACGCGGCGCTTCCCCAAGTGCGTGGACGAGTACGAGACGCTGCTGACCGACAACCGCATCTGGAAGCAGCGCACGGTGGGTATCGGCGTGGTCTCGCCCGAGCGCGCGCTGAACCTGGGCTTCACGGGCCCCATGCTGCGTGGCTCGGGCATCGCCTGGGACCTGCGCAAGAAGCAGCCCTACGAGGTCTATGACCGGATGGATTTCGACATCCCCGTGGGCGTGACCGGCGACAGCTACGACCGCTACCTGGTGCGCGTGGCCGAGATGCGCGAGTCCAACCGCATCATCCAGCAGTGCGTGCAGTGGCTGCGCGCCAACCCGGGTCCGGTCATCACCGACAACCACAAGATCGCCCCGCCGCCGCGCGAGCGCATGAAGAGCGGCATGGAGGACCTGATCCACCACTTCAAGCTCTTCACCGAGGGCTTTCGCGTGCCCGAGGGCGAGACCTATGCGGCGGTGGAGCACCCCAAGGGCGAGTTCGGCATCTACATGGTGAGCGACGGCGCCAACAAGCCCTATCGCATGAAGATCCGTGCGCCCGGCTTTGCCCACCTGGCGGCGCTCGACGAGCTGGCGCGCGGGCACATGATCGCGGATGCCGTGGCCATCATCGGCACCCTGGATATCGTGTTCGGAGAGATTGATCGATGATTACCGAAGCGACCAAAGCACGTTTCGCCCGCGAGGTGGCGAAATACCCGGCAGACCAGCGGCAGTCGGCCGTGATGGCCTGCCTGTCCATCGTGCAGCAGGAGCAGGGCCACATCACCCAGCAAAGCGAGGCGGAGATCGCCGCCTACCTGGGCATGCCCGAGATCGCCGTGCACGAGGTGACGACCTTCTACAACATGTACAACCAGCAGCCGGTGGGCAAGTACAAGCTGGCGGTGTGCACCAACCTGCCGTGCCAGCTGCGCCGCGGCCAGGAGGCATTGCACCACCTGGAGCGCAAGCTGGGCATCCGGATGGGCGAGACCACGCCCGACGGCCTGTTCACGCTGCAGCAGTGCGAATGCCTGGGCGCCTGCGCCGACGCGCCGGTGATGCTGGTCAACGACCGCAACATGTGCAGCTTCATGGAAGACGACAAGCTCGACCAGCTCGTTGACGGCCTGCGTGGCGCGGAGGGCAGGGCATGAACAGCAGCGCTGCCAGCAGCATCCTGGCGCAGTTCCAGGCCACGGGCGTGGAGACATGCTTTCACGGCCGGCACATCGAGCCGCAGATCTACGCGGGCCTGGACGGCACCAACTGGAGCCTCAAGGACTACGAGGCGCGCGGCGGCTACGCGGCGCTGCGCAAGATCCTCGGCGCCGATGGCGGCGAGGGCCTGACCCAGGAGCAGGTCATCGCCACCGTGAAGGAATCGGCCCTGCGCGGCCGCGGCGGCGCGGGCTTTCCGACGGGCCTGAAGTGGAGCTTCATGCCACGCCAGTTCCCGGGCCAGAAGCACCTGGTGTGCAACTCCGACGAGGGCGAGCCGGGCACCTGCAAGGACCGCGACATCCTCATGTACAACCCGCACATCGTGATCGAGGGCATGGCCATCGCCGCCTACGCGATGGGCATCACCGTGGGCTACAACTACATCCACGGCGAGATCTTCCAGGTCTATGAGCGGTTCGAGGCTGCGCTGGAAGAGGCGCGTGCGGCCGGCTACCTGGGCGACGGCATCATGGGCAGCGGCTTCAACTTCCAGCTGCACGCCCACCACGGCTTCGGCGCCTATATCTGCGGCGAAGAAACCGCACTGCTGGAATCGCTGGAGGGCAAGAAGGGCCAGCCGCGCTTCAAGCCGCCTTTCCCGGCCAGCTTCGGCCTGTACGGCAAGCCGACCACCATCAACAACACCGAGACCTTCGCGGCGGTGCCCTGGATCATCCGCAACGGCGGCCAGGCCTACCTGGAGTGCGGCAAGCCCAACAACGGCGGCACCAAGATCTTCTCGGTCTCGGGCGACGTGGAGCGTCCCGGCAACTACGAGATTCCCCTGGGCACTCCCTTTGCCAAGCTGCTGGAGCTGGCCGGCGGCGTGCGCAAGGGCCGGCAGCTCAAGGCGGTGATTCCTGGTGGATCGTCCGCTCCGGTTTTGCCCGCGCACGTCATCATGGAATGCACGATGGACTACGACTCCATCGCCAAGGCAGGCTCCATGCTGGGCTCGGGCGCGGTGATCGTCATGGACGACTCGCGCGACATGGTTGAATCGCTGCTGCGCCTGTCGTACTTCTACATGCACGAATCCTGCGGCCAGTGCACGCCCTGCCGCGAGGGCACGGGCTGGCTGTGGCGCGTGGTCGACCGCATCCAGCACGGCCAGGGCCGGCCCGAGGACATCGAGCTGCTCGATTCGGTCGCTTTCAACATCATGGGGCGCACCATCTGCGCCCTGGGCGACGCCGCGGCCATGCCGGTGCGCGCCATGATCAAGCATTTCCGGCACGAGTTCGTCGCCAAGATCGAGGCCGCCACCCGGCAGGCCGCAGCCGCCTGAACAAGGGGCCACACGCATATGGTTGAAATTGAACTGGACGGCAAGAAGGTGGAGGTCGCCGAAGGCAGCATGGTCATGCATGCAGCCGAGAAGGCAGGCACCTACATTCCGCATTTTTGCTACCACAAGAAGCTCTCGATTGCTGCCAACTGCCGCATGTGCCTGGTGGACGTGGAGAAGGTGCCCAAGCCCGTGCCTGCCTGCGCCACACCGGTGACGCAGGGCATGATCGTGCGCACCAAGAGCGAACGCGCCATCACCGCCCAGCAATCGGTGATGGAATTCCTGCTCATCAACCACCCGCTGGACTGCCCCATCTGCGACCAGGGCGGCGAGTGCCAGCTGCAGGACCTGGCCGTGGGCTACGGCATGGGCAGCTCGCGTTACGGTGAGGAAAAGCGCGTCGTGCCGCACAAGGACGTGGGCCCGCTCATTTCCATGGAGGAGATGACGCGCTGCATCCACTGCACGCGCTGCGTGCGCTTCGGCCAGGAGATCGCCGGGGTGATGGAGCTCGGCATGGTCAACCGCGGCGAGCATGCCGAGATCACCACGGTGATCGGTGACACGGTGGACTCCGAGCTGTCGGGCAACGTGATCGACCTATGCCCGGTGGGCGCGCTCACCAGCAAGCCCTTCCGCTACAGCGCCCGCTCCTGGGAGCTGTCACGGCGCAAGTCGGTCAGCCCCCACGACTCCACCGGCGCCAACCTGATCGTGCAGGTCAAGAACCACCGCGTCATGCGCGTGTTGCCGCTGGAGAACGAAGAGGTCAACGAATGCTGGCTGGCCGACCGCGACCGCTTCTCCTACGAAGCGCTCAACGGCGATGACCGGCTTCTGCACCCGATGCTCAAGCAGGGCGGCGAATGGCGCGCGGTGGACTGGCAGACCGCGCTGGAATACGTCGCCAACGGCCTGAAGAACATCCAGGCCGAGCACGGTGCCGCGGCCATCGGCGCCCTGGTCAGCCCGCACAGCACGCTGGAAGAGCTGCACTTGGCCGCCAGGCTGGTGCGCGGCCTGGGCAGCGACAACATCGACCACCGCCTGCGCCAGGCCGAGTTCGCGCCGGCTGAAGGCGTGCGCTGGCTGGGCATGCCCATCGCCGACCTGAACACGCTGCAGTCGGTGCTGGTCGTGGGCTCCAACCTGCGCAAGGACCATCCGCTGTTTGCACAGCGAATTCGCCAGGCAACCCGCGTGGGTTGTAGGGTTGCAGCTATCAATGCAGTAGCTTACGACTGGGCCATGCCGCTGGCCGCCACGCTGCTGGCACCGGCCGCGCAGTGGACGGGTCTGCTGGCCCAGGTCGCTTCGGCCGTGGCGGCCGAGCGGGGCGCCTCCGCCCCCGTGGCGGACGTGCAGGCCGGCGACGAGGCGCGCGCCATCGCGCAGTCGCTGCTGCAGGGCGAGCGCCGCGCCATCCTGCTGGGCAACGCCGCCGCGCACCACGCCCAGGCTTCGCAGCTGCTGGCGCTGGCGCAGTGGCTGGGCGAGCAGACCGGCGCGACCGTGGGCTACCTGACCGAGGCCGCCAACACGGTGGGCGCACAGTTCGTGGGCGCACAGCCGCAGGGCGGGGGGCTGAACGCCCTGCAGATGCTGCAGGGCGGCGTCAAGGCGGCGCTGCTGCTCAACACCGAGCCGGTGCACGATTCGGTGCTGGGCGCCGAGGCCGCACGCACGCTGGGCCAGGCCGAGATGGTCGTCACGCTCAGCCCCTTCAAGGCCAACCTGGAGTTCAGCGATGTGCTGCTGCCCATCGCGCCCTTCACCGAGACCTCGGGCACTTTCGTGAACGCCGAAGGCCGGGTGCAGAGCTTCCACGCCGTGGTCAAGCCGGCCGGCGAGACGCGTCCGGCCTGGAAGGTGCTGCGCGTGCTGGGCAATCTGCTGGGCGTCGAGGGCATGGGCCACGAGACCTCGCAGGACGTGCTGGCCGAGGCCACCGGCCAGCCGGTCGGCGAACTGCGCCATCTGCCCGCCGAGCGCCTGGCCAACCGCACCAGCGCCCCTGCAGCTCCGCTCCAGGCCGGCGCCAGCGCCGAGCCCGTGGCCGCCAGTATCTACCAGCTCGACAGCCTGGTGCGCCGTGCGCCGTCGCTGCAACTGACCGCCGATGCGCGTGCTGCACGCGGTGAAGGAGCCACCGCATGATCGACACCCTGTACAACGGCGGCCTCAACCTGGTCGCCGCCGAGTGGTGGAGCACGCTGGCCTGGCCCGTGCTCTGGAACCTGATCAAGATTGTCGCCGTGCTGGCGCCCCTGATGGGTGCGGTGGCCTACCTGACGCTGTGGGAGCGCAAGTTCCTCGGCTTCATGCAGGTGCGCATGGGCCCCAACCGCGTCGGCCCCTTCGGGCTGCTGCAACCCATCGCAGATGCGCTCAAGCTGCTGACCAAGGAGCTGATCAAGCCCACGGCCGCCAGCACCGGCCTGTACTACCTCGGCCCGATCATGGCCATCATGCCGGCGCTGGCCGCCTGGGTGGTCATCCCCTTCGGGCCCGACATGGCGCTGGCAAACATCAACGCCGGCCTGCTGCTGGTGATCGCCATCGCCTCCATCGAGGTCTATGGCGTGATCATCGCCGGCTGGGCATCCAACTCCAAGTACGCCTTCCTGGGCGCGCTGCGCGCCTCGGCGCAGATGGTCAGCTACGAGATCGCCATGGGCTTTTGCTTCCTGGTGGTGATCATGGTCTCGGGCAGCATGAACCTGACCGACATCGTGGCCGTGCAGGAGCGCGGCATGATGGCCGGCATGGGTCTGAACTTCCTGTCCTGGAACTGGCTGCCGCTGCTGCCCATCTTCATCGTCTACCTGGTCTCGGGCGTGGCCGAAACCAACCGCCACCCCTTCGACGTGGTGGAAGGCGAGGCCGAGATCGTTGCCGGCCACATGGTCGAGTATTCGGGCATGGGCTTTGCCGTGTTCTTCCTGGCCGAGTACGCCGCGATGTGGCTGGTGTCCATCCTGGCGGTGCTCATGTTCCTGGGTGGCTGGTCGGCGCCGCTGTCCTTCCTGGCTTTCATTCCCGGCTGGATCTGGTTGGGGCTAAAGACCTTCATGGTCGTGTCCTGCTTCATCTGGATCCGCGCCACCTTCCCGCGCTTTCGCTATGACCAGATCATGCGCCTGGGCTGGAAGATCTTCATCCCGGTCACCCTGGTGTGGCTGATCCTCGTGGGCGGCTGGCTGCTGTCGCCCTGGAACATCTGGAAATAACGGGGGCATCCATGGCTGCTGTTGCTGCTCCTTCAACTTTCTCTCTTCGGGACTTCTTCAAGAGCTTCATGCTCTGGGAACTGGCCAAGGGCATGGCCCTCACCGGCCGCTACGCCTTCCGCCGCAAGGTCACGGTGCAGTTCCCAGAAGAAAAGACTCCGCTGTCGCCGCGCTTTCGCGGCCTGCACGCCCTGCGCCGCTATGACAACGGCGAAGAGCGCTGCATCGCCTGCAAGCTGTGCGAGGCCGTGTGCCCGGCGCTGGCCATCACCATCGAGTCGGACGTGCGCGCCGACGGCTCGCGCCGCACCACGCGCTACGACATCGACCTCACCAAGTGCATCTTCTGCGGCTTCTGCGAGGAAAGCTGCCCGGTGGACTCCATCGTCGAGACGCAGATCCTCGAATACCACGGCGAAAAGCGCGGCGACCTGTACTACACCAAGGACATGCTGCTGGCTGTGGGCGACCGCTACGAGCCGCAGATCGCCGCCGCCAAGGCCGCGGACGCGCCCTACCGCTGACCCGGTGACTTTCTTGCCGAACCTTTGTTGAAAAGAACCGATTCATGGAAGTCACGACCGGCTTTTTCTACCTGTTCTCGGTGGTGCTGCTGTATGCGGCCTTCCGGGTCATCACGGCGCGCAACCCTGTGCACGCCGTGCTGCATCTGATCCTCGCCTTCTCGCAGGCCGCCGGCGTGTGGCTGCTGCTCAAGGCGGAGTTCCTCGCCATCGTCCTGGTGCTGGTGTACCTGGGGGCCGTCATGGTGCTGTTCCTGTTCGTGGTCATGATGCTGGACATCCGCATCGAGTCCGTGCGACAGGGCTTCTGGCGGCACTTCCCGCTGGCGGTGGTCGTCGGCGGCATCGTTGGCCTGGAGATGGCGGCCGTGCTGATGACGGGCTTTCACACCGTCGAGGCGCCGCAGGCCATGGCCGCCGTGGTGAACGGCGCTGGCCAGGTGGTGGAGGTGTCCAACACCAAGGCGCTGGGCATGCTGCTCTACACCGAGTACCTGCTGCCCGTGGAGATCGCCGCCGTGATCCTGCTGGTGGCCATGATCGCCGCCATCGCGCTCACCTTGCGTGAGCGCAAGGACTCCAAGGCCATCAACCCTGCCAGCCAGATCCGCGTGCGTGCCCGCGACCGCATGGTCATGGTCAACGTGCCGGCCACGCGCGCCCCCGAGCCACCCGCAGCACCCGCCGCCGAGGAGAGCAAGCCATGACACCGACGCTGGGTCACTTCCTGTCACTGGGCGCGATGCTGTTCGCGATGGCCGTGGTGGGCATCTTCCTGAACCGCAAGAACCTCATCGTGCTGCTCATGGCCATCGAGCTGATGCTCCTAGCCGTGAACATGAACTTCGTGGCGTTTTCGCACTACCTGGGCGACATGCACGGACAGGTGTTCGTGTTCTTCATCCTGACGGTGGCGGCGGCCGAGGCCGCCATCGGCCTGGCCATCCTGGTGCTGCTGTTCCGCAATCGCTCGAGCATCGACGCGCAAGACCTCAACGACCTCAAGGGTTGATGCGGTCCCGCCACTTGCAAGGTTCTCCACAATGAGTCAAACGCTTTCTGTCTCGACGCTGCTGGCGGTGCCGCTGGCGCCGCTGGCCGGCTCGCTGCTCGCCGGCCTCTTCGGCACCGCCTTTGGCGGCAACCGCATTGGCCGTGGCGTGTCGCACACGCTGACCATCCTGGGCGTGCTGGTCTCGTTCCTGCTGTCGGCGCTGGTGTTCCAGAGCGTCGTGTCGGACGGCGCGCGCTTCGATCAGACCCTCTACACCTGGATGGTGGTCGGCAATCTGAAGATGGAGGTGGGCTTTCTGATCGACAGCCTCACCGCCATGATGATGTGCGTGGTGACCTTCGTGTCGCTGATGGTGCACATCTACACCATCGGCTACATGGAGGAAGACCCCGGCTACAACCGTTTCTTCTCCTACATCTCGCTGTTCACCTTCTCCATGCTCATGCTGGTCATGAGCAACAACCTGCTGCAGCTGTTCTTCGGCTGGGAGGCGGTGGGCCTGGTGTCGTATCTGCTGATCGGCTTTTGGTACAACAAGCCTTCGGCCACTTTCGCCAACATGAAGGCCTTCCTCGTCAACCGCGTGGGCGACTTCGGCTTCATCCTGGGCATCGGCCTGATTGGCGCCTACGCCGGCACCTTCAACTACGCGGAGATCTTCGCCAAGGCCGGCGAACTGGGCACGCTGGGCTTTCCCGGCACCGACTGGATGCTGATCACGGTGATCTGCATCTGCCTGTTCATCGGTGCCATGGGCAAGTCGGCGCAGTTCCCCTTGCACGTGTGGCTGCCCGACTCGATGGAAGGCCCGACGCCCATTTCCGCGCTGATCCACGCCGCCACCATGGTCACGGCCGGCATCTTCATGGTCTCGCGCATGTCGCCGCTGTTTGAACTGTCCGACACCGCGCTGAACTTCATCCTCATCATCGGCGCCATCACCGCGTTGTTCATGGGCTTCCTGGGCATCATCCAGAACGACATCAAGCGCGTGGTGGCGTATTCCACGTTGTCACAGCTGGGCTACATGACGGTGGCGTTGGGCGCCTCGGCCTACTCGGTGGCCGTGTTCCACCTGATGACGCACGCGTTCTTCAAGGCCCTGCTGTTCCTGGGCGCCGGCTCGGTCATCATCGGCATGCACCACAACCAGGACATCCGCTGGATGGGCGGCGTGCGCAAGTACATGCCAGTCACCTGGATCACCTCGCTGCTGGGCTCGCTCGCGCTGATCGGCACGCCGTTCTTCTCGGGCTTCTACTCCAAGGAGAGCATCGTGGACGCGGTGCGCCACAGCACCCTGCCCGCGGCCGGCTTTGCCTACGCCGCCGTGCTGGCCGGCGTGTTCATCACGGCTTTTTACTCGTTCCGCATGTACTTCCTGGTCTTCCATGGCAAGGAGCGCTACGACCAGGACCCGCACGCGCACGAGCACCATCACGGCCATGCGCCCGCCAGGCCGCACGAGTCGCCCTGGGTGGTCACGCTGCCGCTGGTCCTGCTGGCCATTCCGTCGGTGGTCATTGGCTTCATCGCCATCGGGCCCATGCTGTTCGGCGACTTCTTCAGCGGCGTGATCACCGTGGACGAGGCGCGCCATCCGGCCATGGCACACCTGCGCGAGGCCTTCCACGGCGCGGTTGCCATGGGTACGCACGGCTTCGTCGCGGTGCCGACCTGGATGGCGATTGCCGGCGTGGCCCTGTCCTACTACATGTACATCGTCAACCCGGCCCTGCCGGCGGCCCTCAAGCGTGGCCTGCAGCCGATCTACACGCTGCTGGACAACAAGTACTACATGGACTGGATCAACGAAAACATCGTCGCGCGCGGCGCGCGCGGTCTGGGCATCGCGCTGTGGAAGGGCGGCGATCAGGCCGTCATCGACGGCGCCGTGGTCAACGGCTCCTGGAAGCTGATGGCGCGCATCGGCACCGTGCTGCGTTCGCTGCAGTCGGGCTACCTCTACCACTACGCGCTGGTCATGATCCTGGGCATCTTCGTGCTCATGACCTACTTCGTGTGGCTCAACAAATAAGACGGGGAGAAGAAGAAAAATGGGTTTGTTGAGTCTTGCCATCTGGCTGCCCATCGCCGTCGGGGCCCTGGTGCTGCTGCTGGGGCGTGCGGGCCAGGCACCGGCCGTGCGCTGGATCGCGCTCCTGGGCGCCCTGGCCGGCCTGGCCGTGACGCTGCCGCTCATCTCGGGCTTCGACAACGCCAGCGCCGCGGCGCAGTTCGTCGAACGCGCCCTGTGGATTGAGCGCTTCAACATCCACTACCACCTCGGAGTGGATGGCATCTCGCTGTGGTTCGTGCCGCTTACGGCCTTTATCACGGTGATCGTGGTGATCGCCTCCTGGCAGTCCATCACCGAGCGCGTGAACCAGTACATGGGCGCGTTCCTGATCCTGTCGGGCCTGATGATCGGTGTCTTCAGCGCGCTCGACGGCATGCTGTTCTACGTGTTCTTCGAGGCCACGCTGATACCGATGTACCTGATCATCGGCATCTGGGGCGGTCCCAACCGCATCTATGCCGCGTTCAAGTTCTTCCTCTACACGCTGCTGGGCTCGCTGCTCATGCTGGTAGCGCTGATCTACCTGTACAACCAGGCGGGCGGCAGCTTCGACATCGCCACCTGGCACCGGCTGCCGCTGGCGGCAAACGCGCAGACCCTGCTGTTCTTCGCCTTCTTCGCCGCGTTCGCGGTGAAGGTGCCGATGTGGCCGGTACACACCTGGCTGCCCGACGTGCACGTGGAGGCGCCCACCGGCGGCTCCGCGGTGCTTGCGGCCATCATGCTCAAGCTCGGCGCGTACGGCTTCCTGCGCTTTTCCATGCCGATCGCGCCCGACGCCGCCCATGAATGGGCCTGGCTGATGATCACGCTGTCGCTCGTCGCCGTGATCTACGTGGGCCTGGTGGCCATGGTGCAAAAGGACATGAAGAAGCTGGTGGCCTATTCGTCGGTCGCGCACATGGGCTTCGTGACGCTGGGCTTCTTCATCTTCAACGACTTGGGCATCTCCGGCGGCCTGGTGCAGATGATCGCCCACGGCTTCGTCTCGGGCGCCATGTTCCTGTGCATCGGCGTGCTCTACGACCGCGTGCACTCGCGCGAGATCGCCGCCTATGGCGGGGTGGTCAACACCATGCCGCGCCTGGCCGCCTTTGCGCTGCTGTTTTCCATGGCCAACTGCGGCCTGCCCGCCACGGCCGGCTTCGTGGGCGAGTGGATGGTCATCATCGCCTCGGTCAAGTACGACTTCTGGGTCGGCCTGGGTGCGGCCATGGCACTGATCCTGGGCGCCAGCTACACCCTGTGGATGTACAAGCGCGTCTATCTGGGCCCGGTGGGCAACGACAACGTGCGCCAGCTCACCGACCTGAACGGCCGCGAGTTCCTGGTACTGGGGCTGCTGGCCCTGGCGGTGCTGTACATGGGCATCTATCCCAAGCCGTTCACGGACGCGATGGACCCGTCGGTGGCGCAGCTGCTCCAGCACGTGTCGCAGTCCAAGCTGCCCTGATCCCGACCAGACTGAACCGAGAGAAACGAGATGATTGACAACATCAGCTGGCTGGCGATTTACCCCGAGATCGTGCTGCTGGTCATGGCCTGCGTGGTCGCCCTGGTGGACCTGGGCGTCAAGAGCCGCCAGCGCACGCTCACCTACGCGCTGACCATGCTCACGCTGGCCGTGGTGGCGGCGCTGCAGGCCCTGTACGCCAGCGGCGGCAACACCCTCTATGGCTGGGGCAACATGGTGGTCAGCGACGCCATGGGCAACTGGCTCAAGTGCTTCTCCACCGTGGCCGTCATGGTCACGCTGGTCTATGGTCGCGGCTACGCCGCCGACCGCGACATGCTGCGCGGCGGCGACCTGTTCTCGCTGTCCATGCTCTCGCTGCTGGGCATGTTCGTCATGACCTCGGCGAACAACTTCCTGGTGCTTTACCTGGGCCTGGAGCTGCTGACCCTGTCGAGCTATGCGCTGGTGGCCCTGCGCCGGGACAGCCCGCTGGCGACCGAGGCCGCCATGAAGTATTTCGTGCTGGGTGCCATGGCCAGCGGCTTCCTGCTGTACGGCCTGTCCATGATCTACGGCGCCACCGGCTCGCTGGACATCGGCCAGGTCTTCAAGGCCATCAACGCCGGGCAGATCCGCCACCAGGTGCTGGTCTTCGGCCTGGTGTTCGTGGTCGCGGGCCTGGCCTTCAAGCTGGGCGCGGTGCCGTTCCACATGTGGGTGCCCGACGTGTACCAGGGCGCGCCCTCGGTCATCACGCTGTTCCTGGGCAGCGCACCCGAGCTTGCCGCCTTCGCCATCGTGATCCGTCTGCTGGTCGACGGCCTGCTGCCGCTGGCCATCGACTGGCAGCAGATGCTGGCGGTGCTCGCCATCGGCTCGCTGCTGGTGGGCAACATCGCCGGTATCGTGCAGACCAACCTCAAGCGCATGCTGGCCTACTCGACCATCGGCCAGATGGGCTTTGTCATGCTGGGCCTGCTGTCGGGCGTGGTGCACGGCAACGCCGATGCCGTGGCGCTGGAGAACGCCTACAGCTCGGCCATGTTCTACATCGTGACCTACGTGCTCACCTTCATGGCTGCCATGGGCGTGATCCTGCTGCTGGCGCGCGAGGGTTTCGAGAGCGATGAGATCGCCGACTTCGCCGGCCTGAACCAGCGCAGCCCGCTGTACGCCGGCGTCATGGCCGTGTGCATGTTCTCGCTGGCCGGCATCCCGCCGCTGGTGGGCTTCTACGCCAAGCTGTCGGTGCTGCAGGCGCTGGTCGCCTCGGGCCAGGGCTTCCACATCGGGCTGGCGGTGTTTGCCGTGGTCATGTCGCTGATCGGCGCCTTCTACTACCTGCGCGTGGTCAAGGTGATGTATTTCGATGCGCCCGTCACCAGCGTGCCGTTCTCGGCGCCGCTGCAGGTGCGCGTGGTGCTCACCCTGAACGGCGCGCTGGTGCTGGTGCTGGGCCTGCTGCCCGGCGGGCTGATGACCCTGTGCGCCGACGCCGTCGTGCGCGCGCTGGCCACCTGAGCCGTCCGGGCCCAAGGCTGAGCGATGACGCAGACTGCCGCCATCTGGCTGGTGATCGTGGCCGCTTTCGCCGCTGCCAACCTGCCTTTCCTTACCGAACGCTGGCTGCTGGTCGGTCCCCGGCGCGGCGGCCTGGCCAAGCCGTTTGCCATGCGCCTGGTCGAGCTGGCGCTGCTGTACTTCATCGTCGGCGCGCTGGCGCTGCTGATCGAAAAGCGCGCCGGCCAGATCGCCCCCCAGGGCTGGGAGTTCTACGCAGTGACCGGTTCGCTGTTCATCACGCTGGCGTTTCCGGGTTTCGTCTATCGGTACCTGGGCCGGCGCCGCAATTTCGCGATCGAGCCGGAGGCCGCGGAGGGCGCATGAAGGTGCTGGACCTGCTGTGCCGCCATGACCACGCCTTCGAGGGCTGGCTCGGCTCGGAGGAG
Organism: Melaminivora sp.; assembly: GCF_032059615.1. Taxonomy (NCBI): domain Bacteria; kingdom Pseudomonadati; phylum Pseudomonadota; class Betaproteobacteria; order Burkholderiales; family Comamonadaceae; genus Melaminivora; species Melaminivora sp. Next base: position 58,339 of record NZ_DAMCAM010000006.1, read on the forward strand.
GACTTCCAGGACCAGCGTGCGCGCGGCCTGGTCTGCTGCCCCCTGTGCGCCAGCAGCGAAGTGCGCAAGGGGCTGAGCGCGCCCCGGATCCACCTGGGGGCGACGCAGCCCCCGCCTGAACGGCCTGCATCCGGAAAGGCACCCGCCGCCCCCGAGGCCCTGCCTGCCGAGCTGCAGGCCGCGTGGCTGACGCTGGCCAGGCACATCGCCGCCAGCACCGAGGACGTGGGCCCGCGCTTTGCCGAAGAGGCCCGCCGCATGCACCATGGCGAAACCGAGGAGCGCGGCATTCGTGGCCAGGCCACGGCCCGCGAGACCGCTGAGCTGCTCGACGAGGGCATTGCGGTGCTGCCGCTGCTGCTGCCCGACAGCGCCAAGACGCGCCTGCACTGAACCCCGCGCACGCTACTGCGGCCCGAAGCGCTCGACAAAGGCGTCGGCGAACGCGGGCCCGCCGCTGAGCGAAAAACTGATCGTCACCCGTTCCGCGGCGCCGGCCTCGATGGGCGGCTGCACGTTGCCCTGTGCGGAGTCGAAGCGCAACTCGCACAGGGGCTGGCCGGCGCGCTCGCACTGCAGGTCGTATTGCCACAGGCCACCCAGCTCCTGTGGGCCCTGCAGCGCGCCGAAGGCGTCCTCGGCCCAGGCCAGTATGCTCTGCACCTCGGCCAGCAGGGACGGCAGCCGCCCGCGGTCCACGCTGGCGATGGCGTCCCAGGTGGAGCGGCCTTCCTCGTCCTCGCTGTAGTCAAAATCCAGAAAGTGCAATGCCATGACAAGCCCTCCGTCGGCAGAAACCAGGCGACGGAGTGTCGCGCAACCGCAGGCGGCCGCGGCCGTGGCCCTGCGGGTCCGGGACCTGACCTTCGCCCACGACGGCGCGCAGGTCGTGGTGCGGGGCTGGAGCCAGGACTTCCCTGCCGGCCCGTCGCTGCTCCTGGGGGACGAAGGCAGCGGCAAGACCACGCTGCTGCGCCTGCTGGCGGGCGAGCTGACACCCCGGTCGGGAGGCCTGCAGCTGGTGCGGGCGGACGCGCTGGCGGGCGCTGGCGCAGATCCGGTGGAAGCCCTGGACGCATCGGACAGTGCTGCCTGGCGCAGGCAGGTCTTCTGGCACGACCCGAACGGCCCCTGGGCCGATGGCGACGACCGCGTCAGCGCCTGGGCCACGGCGGCCGAGCAGGCCCACCCGGGCTGGAGCCGGGCGGCCTGGCAACGGCACGTGGCGGGGTTTGGCCTTGCGCCGCATCTGGACAAGACGCTCCACCAGCTCTCCACCGGCAGCCGGCGCAAGGTGCTGCTGGCGGCAGCGCTGGCCAGCGGCGCACCGCTCACGCTGATCGATGAGCCGGTCGCCGCGCTGGACCGCGCCTCCATCACCTACCTGTGCCAGGCCCTGGCGCAGCACGCGCGTACCCCGCCGGGCGAGGCGCGCGTGCTGCTCGTGGCGCACTACGACAGCCTGGGCGACCTGCCGTGGCGGCGCGTCGTGCCGCTGCCAGGCTGAACGCCAGGGCGGCGCGCCCCGCACCCGCTCGGGGCCTCAAGGCGTCAGACCACGCCCTGCGCCAGCATGGCGTCGGCCACTTTCACGAAGCCGGCGATGTTGGCCCCGGTGATGTAGCTCACGCTGCCGTCATCGCGCCGGCCATGCTCCACGCAGGCGGCGTGGATGCCCTGCATGATGTTGAACAGGCGCGCATCGACCTCGTCGCGCGTCCAGCACAGACGCGTGGAGTTCTGGCTCATCTCCAGGCCCGAGGTGGCCACGCCGCCAGCATTGCTGGCCTTGCCCGGGGCGTAGAGCACGCCCGCGGCCTCGAAGACCTTGGCGGCCTCGTTGGTCGAGGGCATGTTAGCGCCCTCGGCCACGCACAGCACGCCGTTCCTGATGAGGGTGGCCGCGTCGTGCTCGTCCAGCTCGTTCTGCGTGGCGCAGGGCAGGGCGACGTCCACCGGCACCTGCCAGGGGCGCAGGCCCGCCTCGAAGCGCACGCCGGTGCGCGCGGCGTAGTCGCTCACGCGGCCGTAGTGGTGGTTCTTCACGTCCATCAGGATGGCGAGCTTCTCGGGGGTGAAGCCTTCCTCGTCGATGATGGTGCCGCTCGAGTCCGAGACGGTGATGACCCGCGCACCGCGCTGCATGGCTTTCTCCACCGCGTACTGCGCCACGTTGCCCGAGCCGGACACGGACACGCGCAGCCCGTCGAAAGAGCGGCCACGGGTCTTGAGCATCTCCTCGGCAAAGTACACCGTGCCATAACCCGTGGCCTCGGGGCGGATCAGCGAGCCGCCGTGGGACAGACCCTTGCCGGTGAAGACGCCGGCCGCCGTGTTGGCCAGCTTCTTGTACATGCCGGCCATGAAGCCGACCTCGCGCCCGCCCACGCCGATGTCGCCGGCCGGCACGTCGGTGTCGGCGCCGACATGGCGGAACAGCTCGGTCACGAAGGCCTGGCAAAAGCGCATGACTTCGGTCGGGCTCTTGCCCTTGGGGTCGAAATCCGAGCCGCCCTTGCCGCCGCCCATGGGCAGGGTGGTCAGCGCGTTCTTGAAGGTCTGCTCGAAGGCCAGGAACTTCAGCACCGACAGCGTGACCGAGGGGTGGAAGCGCAGGCCGCCCTTGTAGGGGCCGATGGCCATGCTGTGCTGGATGCGGTAGCCGCGGTTGATGTGCACCCTGCCGTGGTCGTCGAACCAGCTCACGCGGAACATGATGACGCGCTCGGGCTCGACCAGGCGTTCGAGCAGGCCGTGTTCGGCGTAGCGCGGGTTTTTCTCGATGAAGGGCCACAGGCTTTCCATGACCTCGGTGACGGCCTGCAAGAACTCGGGCTGGCCGGGGTTGCGCTCGGCGACGTACTCGAGAAACTGCTCTACGGACTGGTGCTTCATGACAGGGAGCCTTTCTGCTCGGAAAAAGCCTTTGCGGCGGTGCAGCATGACATTATGCCGAAACAGCATGCACTCATGCATAACCTGAGTGCGACTCCGCGTTATCGGGATATTTTTCTGCTGGTTTTCAGCATGCATGCAACACCCGCTACTTCTCGGCGAGCGAGCATGGCCCGTGCCGCCGCACTCAGGTGGGCAGGTCAGGGGGGGATGGAAAGTGGCCGCGCCTGTTCGAGGCTGCGCCGTCCTGCAGAGCAGCGCCACGCCAGATGCGCGCGGCTGCTCAGCGCCCTCGCAGGAAGAGAGCGTCCAGTTCTTTCAGGCTCAGCTGGCGCCAGGTCGGCCGGCCGTGGTTGCACTGGTCGGAGCGTTCGGTGGCCTCCATCTGGCGCAGCAGGGCGTTCATCTCTTCCAGCGTCAGGCGCCGGTTCGCCCGCACGGCGCCGTGGCAGGCCATGGTCGCCAGGATTTCGTCGCGCGCCCGTTGCAACACCGTGCTGGCCTCGTAGGCGGCCAGTTCGGCCAGCACGCTGCGGGCCAGCTCCACGGCGTTGCCCTGCGCAAGGGCCATGGGCACCGAGCGCACGGCCAGGGTGCGCGGCGAGAACGGCACCACCTCCAGGCCCAGCTGCTCGAGCGCTGCGCCGCAGGTCTCGGCCGTGGCCACTTCCTCGGGGGTGGCGGCGAAGGTGGCCGGGATCAGCAGCGGCTGGCTGGCCAGCCGCGTGGCGCTGTCCGCCTGGGCCTTGAGCCGCTCATAGACGATGCGTTCGTGGGCGGCATGCATGTCCACAACGACCAGGCCGCGGGCGTTCTCGGCCAGGATGTAGATCCCGTGCAGCTGCGCCACGGCGCGCCCCAGGGGCCAGTCGCCGGGCTCGGAGGCTGCAACCGGTCCGTCGCCGGGCACGCTTGCGCGGTCCGCGATCGCGCCGGCAGGGTGGCTGGCAGGGCCCCACAGGGCCTCCAGGTCGCTGACCTTGTGGCCTGCTGTGGGGGATTCAAAATAAATAGCAGACTGTCGTTGCTGGGCAAGGGCTGGATGCGTATTTCCCTCGAAACCTTCCGGGGAGATATCCGGGGTGGTGCCCGGGTTGGCCAGGGGGCCGGCCGCTGGCAGCTGGGCCTGCATTGGCTGCGTGTCCGCTGCCTGGCTGCGCGGAGCGGCCAGCGCGCTCTCAACGGCCTGGCGCACGGCCTGGTGGACTTCACGGCTGTCGCGAAAGCGCACCTCGATCTTGGTCGGGTGCACGTTCACGTCCACGCGCTGCGGGTCCATCTCCAGGTGCAGCACATACACCGGCTGGCGCTGGCCGTGCAGCACGTCCTCGTAGGCGCTGCGCGCGGCATGGGCCAACACCCGGTCGCGCACGAAGCGCCCGTTGACGTAGCAGAACTGCTGGTCGGCGCGCGAGCGGGCGGCATCCGGCAGCCCGGCATGGCCGGTGACGGTGACCGGCCCCAGCCGGTGGCGTACTGCCACCGCGTCCCGCACGAAATCCTCGCCCAGCACATCGGCCAGGCGCCGGGCCAGCGCCGCCTGCCAGGCCGCCTCGTCCCCGCGCTGCGCGGCCGCCAGCGCGGGCCGCCACTGTTCGAGCAGACGGCCCTCATGCCACACGGCAAAGCCCACGTCCGGGCGCGCCAGCGCGTGGCGGCGCACGGCCTGCAGGCAATGCGCCAGCTCGGTGGCGTCGCTCTTGAGGAACTTGCGCCGCGCAGGCGTGGCAAAGAACAGCTCCTTGACCTCCACCGTCGTGCCCTGGCTGCGCGCGGCGGGCCGCAGCTCGCCGCTGTGCGCGTCAAGCGAAAAGGCCAAGGCCTCGCCCGCCGTGCGCGACAGCAGCGCCAGCTCCGACACTGAGGCGATGGCGGCCAGCGCCTCGCCGCGAAAACCCATGGTGGCGACCGATTCGAGCTCCTCCAGGCTGCCCACCTTGCTGGTGGCATGGCGGCGCAGCGCCAACGCCAGCTCGTCGCGCGCGATGCCCAGGCCATCGTCCTCGACTGCGATGAGCCGCACGCCGCCGGCCAGCAGGCGCACGGTGACCTGGGCCGCGCCCGCGTCCAGGGCGTTGTCCACCAGCTCGCGCACCACCGAGGCGGGGCGCTCGACCACCTCGCCGGCAGCGATCTGGCTGATCAGCGTGTCGGGCAGTTCACGGATGGGGCGGCGGGAGGGAGGATCGGAGGGCACGCGGACGATTCTATGCAGGCGCGTGCGGCCCCACTGGTGCCCGGGCGGCTACATTACGGCGCGGCGCGCGGGGGGCCGCGCCCGCACCGAGGTGACCGTGGAAGCTGTTTCTTTTCTGATCGATTTCATCCTGCACGTGGACAAGCATCTGGCGGACTTCGTCGCCAGCTACGGGCCGTGGGTCTATGCCCTGCTGTTCATCATCGTCTTTGTCGAGACAGGGGTGGTCGTCATGCCCTTCCTGCCCGGCGACTCCTTGCTCTTCGTGGTCGGGGCGCTCAGTGGCGCGGGACTCATGAACTTCTGGCTGGCCTGCGCCCTGCTGCTGGCCGCAGCCATCCTGGGCGACCAGTGCAACTACACGATCGGGCGCTATTTCGGCCCCAAGGTCTTTCAGTGGGAAGGCTCGCGCTGGTTCAACCGGCGTGCTTTCGACCAAGCCCATGAGTTCTACGAACGCTACGGCGGCATCACCATCGTGCTGGCGCGTTTCATGCCCTTCATCCGCACCTTCGCCCCTTTTGTGGCGGGTGTGGCGGCCATGCGCCGCAGCGCATTCACGGCCTACAACGTGGGCGGCGCGGTGTTGTGGGTGCTGGGCATCTGCACGGCGGGGTATTTTTTCGGCAACCTGCCCTGGGTGCAGCGGCACCTGGACAAGATCATCTGGGCGCTGATCCTGGTGCCGGGCCTGATCGCCATCCTGGGTGCCTGGCGCGCCGGCAAAAAATCCGCCCGAACTCCTGTTTAAATAGCAAAAGGCCCAAGCCTGTCAAGGGCTTGGGCCTTTTTTGGCTGCCAACTCTGGCTGGGTCAGCGACGGCCCTGCCGGTTGTCCCGATCCTTGCCGATCTGGTTGCCGATCAACGCGCCGGCAGCCGCCCCACCCACGGTCGCTGCCGTGCCGCCCACGGCGCTACCCAGCGCACCGCCGGCGACGGCGCCCACGCCCGTGCCGATCTGGGCGTTGGAAGGGTTGCTCGAACAGCCAGCCAGGCCCAGGGCGGCGGCGCAGGTGGCGGCACACAGATAGTGGCGGAAATTCATGGTGGTGCTCCTCGCTATGTTGGGGCTTGACGCCCGACCCGAAAAAATGGGACGGTTTCATTATTGCCGCAGGCCCGGAGCCGCACGTGTAGGTGCGCCCTGCGACGCCATGTAGGACCGTCCGGGGCGCGGATTCGCACCCGGCATCAGGCCGCCAGCAGGCAAAAAGTGACCAGCAGCGAGGCGTCCCGCAGCGCATGCAGCGAGTAGGGCGTCGCGGCCCGCAGGTGCAGGAAGTCGCCGGCGCGCAGCGTCTCGGCGCTGCCCTCGGCGCGGAACTGTGCCTCGCCCTCCAGGCAGTACAGCGTGGCCTCGCCCGGTGCGCCGAGCTGGTGCATGTCCTGGCCGGCAGCCAGCACCACGCGGATGACCTCCAGCTGGCGGGCCTTGATGATGGCGAACGAGGGGGTGTCCGCCACACGCTGGCCCAGCGGGTGCAGGTGGACGACCTGGGTGGAACGGGCATGCGGCAAGGCCATGGGGGTCTCCTGCACGGACCGCCAGCGCTGCCTGCGCCCTACACGGTGCGGCTGCGCGCCAGCGGTGGGTTCTTGGCGAAGTATCGGGTGATGCCGCGCATCAGCGCGTCAGCCAACTGCTCCTGGTAGGCGGCCGAGCGCAGCTTGGCCTCCTCCTCGGGGTTGCTGATGAAGGCGGTCTCCACCAGTACGCTCGGAATGTCCGGGGCCTTGAGCACGGCAAAGCCGGCCTGTTCCACGCGCGGCTTGTGCAGCTTGGCCATGCCGCCAATTTCGCCCAGCAGCACGCTGCCGAGCTTGAGGCTGTCGTTGATCTGCGCCGTGGTGCTCATGTCCAGCAGCACGCGCTGGACGTTGCGGTCCTGGCTGCCCACGTTCACCCCGCCGATCAGGTCGGCCTGGTTCTCCTTGTTGGCCAGCCAGCGCGCAGCCGAGCTGGAGGCCCCGCTCTGGCTCAGCGCGAACACGCTGGCGCCGCGCGCGGCGGGGGTGGTGAAGGCGTCGGCGTGGATGGAGACGAACAGGTCGGCCTGTACGCGCCGGGCCTTGTCCACCCGCGTGGCCAGCGGCACGAAGTAGTCGCCATCGCGCGTGAGGAAGGCGCGCATGGGGTTGCCGCTCACCGTGGTAGCGTTGATGCGCTCGCGCAGCAGGTGCGCCACCTTCAGCACCACGTCCTTCTCGCGCGTGCCACCCGGGCCGATGGCGCCGGGGTCTTCGCCCCCGTGGCCCGGGTCGAGGGCAATGATGATCAGCCGGTCGGTGACGCGCACCGCCGGCGCGGCAGGGCCGGGGCGGGCCGCGGGGCTGGCAGGCGGCAGGGCCGGTGGCGCCGCCGTGATGGCGGGCGCTGCCGGAGCGGCCGGAGCAACTGCGGCAGCCGGTGGCACGGCCGCCTTGCCCGGCAGGGGCAGGGGCAGGCCCATGGGTGCGCTGCCGTGGCGTGCGATCAGCTCTTCCAGGGGGTCGGCGGCCGAAGGCACGGAAGGCGCCGGCGGGGGCAGGGGCGAGGCCAGGGCCGGCGGCGGTCCGGGCAGGGCTGGTGCCGGGCCCAGCGAGGCCAGCGCCGCTCCATCGCTCAGGCGCTCGGAGATCAGCGCCTCCAGGGGGTCCAGGGTCTTTTCCGGATAGAGGTCGAACACCAACCGGTGCTGGTAGGCGGCCACGGGCTCCAGGGTGAAGACCTGCGGCAGCGCCGCCTGCTTGAGATCCACCACCAGCCGCACCACGCCCGGGGCGTTCTGGCCCACGCGGATGCCGGCGATGTTGGGGTCGTCGGGCTGCACCTTGGCCACCAGCTCGCGCAGCGAGGCGTTGAGCTCCAGGCCTTCGATGTCCACCGCCAGGCGCGGCGGCGTGGCCACGAAGAACTGGCGCGCCACCAGCTGCCGGTCGGACTCGATGGTCACGCGCGAATAGTCCTTGGACGGCCATACGCGCACCGCGACGATGCCCGCGCCGCGGGCGATCTGCTGCGCGCCCAGCAGCAGCACCACGCTGCCGGCGCGCAGCAGGGAGCGGCGGCTCGGGCCGGGGCCGCGAGGCGAGAGGGTGGGGGAAGGAGGGGACGCGTCGTGGTTCATCGCATCTCGGGCTGGCCGTGCGCCAGGCCCTGCAGCACGTCCAGTCCGCGCGGGGTGCGGGCTTCGCAGGTCACGTGCCGGGCCGAATCATCGTCGGCCTGCAGGCAAATGGCAATATCCGCGGGCGGCAGGGCGGCTCCCGCGTTCTGCGGCCACTCGGCCAGTTTCAGTCCGGGGCTGGCGAAGACATCGCGAAAGCCGGCGTCCTCCCACTCGCGCGGATCGCTGAAGCGGTAGAAATCGAAGTGCCAGATGGCAAGCCCCGGCGCCTGGTGCGGCTCGACCACGGCATAGGTCGGGCTCTTGACGCGCCCGGCCACGCCCAGGGCGCGCAGCAGGTGGCGCACCAGCGTGGTCTTGCCCGCGCCCAGGTCGCCGTGCAGGGTGATGAAGGCGTCCCGCAGCCCCGGCTGGCGCGCCAGCGCGGCCGCGAACCGGCGCGTGGCCTCCTCGTCGGGCCAGCGCAGCCGCAGGGTGAGCAGGGCGGGTGGCGGGGTTCCTACAATTTGGCCTTGATGGTCAGCAGCAGTAGTCAACTCATTCCTCGCATACGGCAGTGGGCGCGCGAACTGGGATTTTCCCAAATCGGCGTGGCGGGGGTGGACCTGTCCGGCGCCGAGCCCGGCTTGATGCAGTGGCTGGCCCGGGGGTTTCATGGCGACATGCACTACATGGCGGCACACGGCACGCGGCGCGCACGGCCGGCCGAGCTGGTGCCCGGCACCGTGAGCGTGATCACCGCGCGCATGGACTACCTGCCCAAGGGTACGCCCCCGGGCTGGCAGGCCATTGAATTTGCCCGCCTGGAGCGCCCGCAGGAGGCCATCGTATCGGTCTATGCCCGGGGACGCGACTACCACAAGGTGCTGCGCGCGCGGCTGCAGAAGCTGAGCGAGCGCATCGCCGAGGCCGTTGGGCCCTTCGGTCACCGCGTCTTTACCGATTCCGCCCCGGTGCTGGAGGCCGAGCTGGCCAGCCGCAGCGGCCAGGGCTGGCGCGGCAAGCACACGCTGGTGCTCTCGCGCGAGGCCGGCTCCATGTTTTTCCTGGGCGAGATCTACGTGGACATGCCGCTCGAAGCCACGCCCGCCGTGAGCGCGCACTGCGGCTCCTGCCAGGCCTGTATGGACGTCTGCCCCACCCAGGCCATCGTCGCGCCGCACCGGGTGGACGCGCGCCGCTGCATCTCCTACCTGACCATCGAGCACGCGGGCAGCATCGACCCGCTGCTGCGCCCGCTCATGGGCAACCGCATCTATGGCTGCGATGACTGCCAGCTGGTCTGCCCCTGGAACAAGTTCGCCCAGACCAGCAGCCTGCCCGATTTCGACGTGCGCGCCGGCCTGGTGGTCCAGCAGCTGGTGCAGCTGTTTTCCTGGGACGAGGCGACCTTTTTGCGCATGACCGAGGGCAGTCCCATCCGCCGCATCGGCCACGAGCGCTGGCTGCGCAACATCGCCGTGGCCCTGGGCAATGCGCTGCGCGCTGCAAATGCGCAACAGGCCCGGGAGCTGCGGGTGGCGCTCGAGCGCCGGCTCGACCACCATAGCGACCTTGTGCGCGAACATGTGCAATGGGCACTTGCGCAGCAACCGGGCTGACTCCCATGGTTCCCTCCCCTTCGGTGCTCACCGTCCGCGACCTGTGGAGGGCCGAGCACACGCGCTCGCTGCGCGTCGCCCTGGTGGCGCTGGCCGGCCTGGCCGTGGCCATCGCCGCCTACTGGTCGGCGCTGCTGGGCGGCCAGCAGGCGCAGCGCGACGACGCGCAGGCCCAGAGCCGGCTGCGCGCCGGCCAGATGGCGCTGGGGGTCTCCATCCAGGTGCAGACCCTGCTGGCCGGGCTGGACTACACGCTGCAGAGCCTGGCTGAGGTCCACGCCGCGCGGGACGCGGGTGCCTTCGACCAGGCGGTGCAGGCCATCTACCGCTCCTACCCGAGCGACGCCGTGCTGCAGATCGCCGTGGCCGACGCGCAGGGGCGAATCACCTACTCCAGCCTGGAGCCCGGCGGGCGGCCCCAGGCGGCCGTCTCCATCCAGGACCGGGAGCATTTCCAGACCCACGTGCGGGGTCAGACCCCGGGCCTGTTCGTGGGCCGGCCGGTGCTGGGCCGGGTGTCGCAGCGCTGGACCATCCAGCTCAGCCGCGCCGTGCGGCAGGACGGGGGGCTCACTGGCGTGCTGGTGCTGTCGCTGGCGCCCGAGCACATCGCGCAGTACTTCCAGGCCATCGCCGGCGAGGGCTGGGACGTGGTGGCGCTGGTGCGCGACGACGGTGCCTACCTGGCGCGCTCGCAGCGCCTGCAGGCCGTGCTGGGCAACGACCTGCCACCCGAGCGGCGCCAGCTGTTCGAGCCGGGACAGACACGCGGCACCTACGAGGCCGTCTCGCCCATCGATGGTGTGGAGCGGCAGTACGCCTGGAGCCGCGTGCCCGGCTGGCCGCTGCTGGCCCTGGTCGGGCTGGACCGGCAGGCCCAGCTCGGCCCGCTCGGCAGGCAGCAGGACGCAGCGCTGCTGCGCAACGCGCTGGCCACGGCCGCCATCGTGCTGGGCGCGCTGCTGATGCTGTGGCTGGCGCTGCAGCGCGTGCGCAGCGACGAAAAGCGCCTGCGCGCCGAGCGCCACTTCGCGCGGTTGGCGCAGGAGGCGCCCGGGGGGCTGTTCCGCTTCCGGGTCGATGCCGACGGCAGCCTGCGCATGGCCTTCACCACGCTGGGGTTCCGCGCCGCGCACGGCCTGCCGCCCGATGCCGACCTGCGCGACATGCGGGCGCTCAACCACAGCATCCACCGCGCCGACCTGCCGGCCCTGGCGGCGTCGATGCGCGCCAGCTTGGCCGCGCGCAGCCCCTGGGACCACAAGTACCGGGTCAACGACCCCGCGGCGCCCGGCGGCGTGCGCTGGCTGCACAGCCACGCCCGGCCGCAGAGCGAGGAGGACGGCACGCTGCTGTGGTATGGCCATGTGCGCGACGTGACCCACGACCAGGCCCTGCAGGAGAGCATCCGCCAGAGCGAGGAACGCCTGCGCGCCACCGTGCATGCCGTGCGCGACGGCCTGTGGGAGTGGGACATCGCCAGCGGCCGCGTGCGCTGGGACGAGCGCTGCCACGAGATGCTGGGCTACAGCGGCAGTTCGCTGCAGCTGGACCGCGAGAACTTTCTCTCGCGCGTGCACCCTGCCGACCGCGAGCGCCTCAGGCAGAGCCTGCGGCGCCATTTCGACACGGGCGAGGAGTTCCGCATCGAGGTGCGCATGCGCACGGCCAGCCGGGGCTGGCGCAGTGTGGAGGCGCGCGGGCAGGTGACGCAGCGGGGTGACAACGGCCTGCCGCTGCGCATGCTGGGCACGCAGACCGATATCCAGCAGCGCGTGGACCAGGCACGGCTCATCAGCGCTCTGCTCGACCGCGGCAGCGCCCTGGTGCTGGTGGCCACGCCGGCGCGCGACATCTCCTATGTCAACGAGCGCGCGGCGCAGGCCTTCGGCCTGGCTTCGGGCAAGCAGGACGGCAGCCAGCCGTTTCGCGCCCTGCACCCCGACGAGGACAGCTACCAGCGCTTCGGCGCCCTCTACGACACGCTCAAGCAGATCGGCGTGGTGCGCACGGAATGGCGCCTGCGCATGGCCTCGGGGCAGCTGCACTGGTTTGACATACAGGGCACGCTGCTCGACCCGCTGGACGAGGACGGGGCGGTGATCTGGACGCTGATCGACACCGATGCGCGCCGCCGCGCCGAGGAAGCGCTGGAGACCCTGGCGCTCACCGATGCGCTGACCGGCGTGCCCAACCGGCGCGCCTTCCTGGAGCGTCTGGACACCGAGCTGCAGCACCTGCACGCCGCCCTGGTGCCGGGCGCCGCCATCGTCCTGCTGGACATCGACCACTTCAAGCGCGTCAACGACACCTACGGCCACGCCTCGGGGGACGTGGTGCTGCGCGAGCTGGCGCAGACCGTGGCGCGCCGGCTGCGCCGCCAGGACATGCTGGGGCGCATCGGCGGCGAGGAGTTCGCGGTGCTGCTGTCCGGCGCCACGCCCAAGGTCGCCCTGCAGCGCGCCGAGGAGCTGCGCCAGGCCGTGGCGGAGCAGGAGATCCGGCTCGATTCGGGCACCGTGCTGTCCATCACCATCAGCCTGGGCGTGTACGGCATGGCCGCGCAGGACGAGACGGCTGCCCAGTGCCTGGAGTGTGCCGACGCCGCCATGTATTTCTCCAAGCGCAACGGGCGCAACCGCTCGACGCTGTGGAGCGCCGACCTGCCTGCCATGGACGCAGCGGCCACTGGTACCGCGCCGCACCTGGCGTTTCGTGCAAAAAACGCTTGAAAACGTTGATGGAAAACGAGATGTCGCTACTTAATCAATAGCGACGTCCTGCCCTGGAGCGGGCGCCCCGCAGGGCCGCAACAGCGTCACCCCCTGGTCCGAAGCAAGCCAGTGGCCCAGCGGTCTGCAGCGCCCGTCCAGGCACAGCTCATAGTCGGGGGTGAACTCCGAGCGCGTCAGGCGCAGTTCGGTGGCGGTGGCCAGGGCCGGGCGGTAGTGGTACCAGCCCTCTGCCAGGCGGGCATCGGGCGGCGGCTCCATGCCCGCGCCCGAGCCGCGCACCCGCGCGGCCTCGGCATGCAGCACCGGCGAGGCGCCCGGGCCATCGCCGGCCACGCGGTAGTCCTCCTCCCAGCGCACCTTTTCGATGGAGTGTGTCCAGGCCAGCGTGAAATGCGTGGCCGGCACGAAGACCGGCGGCGCGCCCGCGCCCGCAGCCGCCAGGGCCAGGCAGATGCCGGCCAGCACCTTCAGGCCCCGATGCCGCGGGCGGGCGCTGCCGCCAGGCGCCGGCTGCGCCAGCCGTGCCACACCAGCAGCAGCGCCACCCCGGCCAGGCCCGCCTCGTCGGTCAGCGGCAGCGCTACCACCAGGCAGCTCGCCGCGGCGATGGCCACGATGCGCTCGGCCCAGTTCATGGGCCCGATCAGGAAGCCGATGGCCCCGGCGCCCCACATGGCCACCGCCACCAGGGCCTTGAAGACGACCCAGGTGGTGTCCAGCCAGTTGCCCTCCTGCAGCATCAGCGCCGGGCTGTAGACCGCCATGTAGGGCACGACGAAGCCGGCCACCGCGATGCGCACCGCCTGGATGCCGATCTTCAGACCGCTCTCGCGCGCAATCGGCGCGGCGGCGAACGCCGCCAGCGCCACCGGCGGCGTGAGGTCGGCCATGATGCCGAAGTAGAAGACGAACATGTGCGAGACGATCAGTGGCACACCCAGCTGCAGCAGCACCGGCGCGGCCAGCGAGCTGGTGATGATGTAGTTGGGAATCGTCGGGATGCCCATGCCCAGCACCAGGCAGGTCAGCATGGTCAGGAACAGCGCCAGGAACAGGCTTTTCTCACCGAGGGCGATGATGTGCCCACCCAGCTCGGCGGCCACGCCCGTCAGGTTGATGATGCCGATGATCACGCCCACCAGGGCGCAGGCGATGGCCACCGGCAGGGCATGGCGCGCGCCATCGGCCAGCGCAGTGAGCGCCAGCCGGCGCGCGTCGCCACCGCGGCGCAGCACGTAGGTCAGTGCCACCAGCACGGCGGTGATGGCCATGAAGGTGCCGACGCCGAACCAGTAGAAGCCCGCACAGGCAAAGCCCAGCAGCACCCAGAACAGCGAGCGCAGGGCCGTGCCGCGCACGCCGCTGATGACGGCCGCGCCGAAGATCAGGATGACGGTGAGCGCCAGGCCCACGGTGCCCGAGAACATGGGCGTGTAGCCCGAGAACAGCAGCCCCACCAGGCCGATCAGCGGCAGCAGCAGATACCAGCGCTGGCGCACGGCGATCCACGGGTCGGGGCACTCGTCCTTGGGCATGCCCAACAGCGATTTGCGCCCGGCCTCCAGGTGCACCATCCAGAACGCCGTGAAGAAGTAGAGGATGGCCGGGATGACGGCGGCCTTGACGATGGCCACGTAAGGCACGTTGATGGTTTCGGCCATGATGAAGGCCACCGCCCCCATCACCGGCGGCATGATCTGCCCGCCCATGCTGGCCGTGGCCTCCACGCCGCCGGCAAACGCCGGGGTGTAGCCGAAGCGCTTCATCAGCGGGATGGTGAACTGCCCGGTGGTGACCACGTTGGCCACGCCCGAGCCGTTGATGGTGCCCATCAGCGCCGAGGAAATCACCGACACCTTGGCCGGCCCGCCGCGCGTGTGGCCCACCGTGCCCAGGGCGAAGTCGTTGAACAGGTTGATCATCCCGGCCTGCTCCAGGAAGGCGCCAAACAGGATGAACAGGAAGATGTAGGTGGACGAGACGTAGGTCGGCGTGCCGTAGATGCCTTCGGTGCCGAAGGCCAGCGTGCTGACGATCTGGTCCATGCCGAAGCCCCGGTGCGCGAGCATGCCCGGCAGGTATTCGCCGAACATGCCGTAGGCCAGAAAGATGCCGCAGATCAGCGGCAGGCCCCAGCCCATGGCCCGGCGCGCGGCCTCGAACACCAGGGCGATCAGCACGATGCCGATGACCCAGTCCATGGAGACCAGCTCCCCGGCGCGCGCCGTGAGGTCGGCCTCGTAGATCCAGTGGTAGAAGCTGAAGGCAAAGCCGACGAGCCCCAGCGCCCAGCCCAGCGCGCGCCCGGCGCGGGCCACCGCGGGCGAGCGGTGCTCGCCGGGCGGGTACAGCGCGAAGATCATCAGCAGCACGAAGCCGACGTGGATGGCGCGGATGACCTGGCTCGACAGCGGCTGGAAGGCCGCCGTCCACAGCTGGAAGTTCGAGAACGCGATGGCCACCCAGAACAGGGCATTGCGCCGCGCGGGTGCCGGCTGGGCGGTGGTGGGGGTTTCGCTCATGGTGGAGTCCGTCTCATGAAAACGGCCCCTGGGTGGGGCCGTGTCTTCGTTCATTTCAGTAGGGGTCAGCCGCCCACGCTTACTTGATCAGACCCACTTCCCTGTAGTAGCGCTCGGCCCCGGGGTGCAGCGGCACCGGCATGCCCTTGGTGGCGTTCTCGCGCTTGATGGCCTTGGCGGCGTTGTGCGCGGCGTACAGGGTGTCCAGGTTCTCGTAGAGCTGCTTGGCCATCTCGTAGGCCAGTTCGTCGGAGACGCCCGAATGCGTCACCAGGAAATTGGGGATGGCGGCCGTGGCCACGTCCTCGGTCTGCCCGGTATAGGTGCCGGCGGGGATGATGGCCGGCTGGTAGGCCGCGTCGCCCACCTTGGTCACGACGTCGGCGGGCACCGGCACGACGACGATCTTCACCGTGGTCGCCAGGTCGCGGATGGAGGCCACGCCCAGGCCGGCGGACTGCAGCGTGGCGTCGAGCTGGCGGTTCTTGATCAGCTCGACCGACTCGCCAAAGGGCAGGTACTCGACCTTGCCCAGGTCGTTGTAGGTCATGCCGGCGGCCTTCAGGATGGCGCGGGCGTTGAGCTCGGTGCCCGAGCGCGCCGCGCCCACCGAGATGCGCTTGCCCTTCAGGTCGGCCAGGGTTTTGATGCCGGCGTCGGCATTGGCCACGATCTGGATGTAGTTGTTGTAGGTGGCGGACAGGCCGCGCAGCTTGTCGAGCTTCTTGGGAAAGCCCGCTTCGGCATCGCCCTTCCAGGCGTCGGAGACAGCGTCGCCCAGCGAGAAGCCCACTTCCCCCCGGCCGGCCTGGAGCAGGTTCAGGTTCTCGGCCGAGGCCTTGGTGACCTGGGCCGTCGCACGGGCGTTGGGGATGGTCTTGGCGTAGATCTGCGACAGCGACACGCCCAGCGGGTAATACACCCCGCTCTGGCCGCCGGTGAGCACGTTGACGAACTGCTGCTTCTGGGCGTGGGCGGTCGATGCGATGAGGGCTGCCCCGAGGGTCAGGCCGAGGCCGATTTTCTGAATCCAGCGCATGTGTGGGTCTCCTGTCTTGGTATGGGGTGGGGGTGCAAGGCGGGCAGAATAACGCAACTGCCCGCCTTGCCGCAGGCAGCTGACAAGAGCCTGAACAGGGTAAATCCTGATTGCCCGGCTGCCCCGGCGCCCCGGCCCGACCCGAACGTTTCCCATGCCCCAAGCCATCGCCCTGCCGCGCGCCGAGCAGGACCTGATCCTGCAGTTCACCGACGCCCTGTGGCTGGAGGAAGGGCTGGCGCGCAACACGCTCGACGCCTACCGGCGCGACCTCGCGGCGCTGGCGCTGTGGCTGGCCGGGCAGGGCACGGGGCTGCTGCGCGCGGGCGAGACCGACCTGAACGGTTACTTCGCCCACCGCCATGCCGAGACGCGCGCCAGCTCCGCCAACCGCCGCCTGACGGTCTTCAAACGTTTCTATCGCTGGGCGCTGCGCGAGCGCCAGATCGCCGCCGACCCGGCCGTGCGCCTGCTTGCCGCGCGCCAGGCCCTGCGCGTGCCGCAGACGCTCAGCCAGGCCCAGGTCGAGGCGCTGCTGCGCGCCCCCGATGCGGGCACGGCGCTCGGCCTGCGCGACCGTGCCATGCTGGAGGTGATGTATGCCAGCGGCCTGCGCGTGAGCGAGCTGGTCACGCTCAAGACCTTCCACCTGGGCCTGGCCGAGGGCGTGCTGCGCATCATGGGCAAGGGCGCGCGCGAGCGCCTGGTGCCCTTTGGCGACGAGGCGCGCGCCTGGCTGGAGCGCTACCTGCAGGAGGGGCGCGCCGCCATCCTGGGCCGGCGCCAGAGCGACGACCTGTTCGTGACCCAGCGCGGCAGCGCCATGACGCGGGCGATGTTCTGGGTGATCGTGAAGAAATACGCGCGCGCCGCCGGCATCACCGCGCCGCTGTCGCCGCACACGCTGCGCCACGCCTTCGCCACGCACCTGCTCAACCACGGCGCGGATCTGCGCGTGGTGCAGCTGCTGCTGGGGCATGCGGACATCTCCACCACCACCATCTACACCCACGTGGCGCGCGAGCGGCTCAAGCTGCTGCATGCGCAGCACCACCCGCGCGGGTAGGGTGAACGGGCTCTCAGACCTGCAGGGCATCGGCCCACTGCAGGGCCTGCAGATGGGCGGTGTTGACGGCAGCCTCGTCCAGGCCCAGCGCCCGCGCGGCCTGGGGCAGGGTGCCCGCGTCGCCGCTCTCGCAGGCGACCACCAGGTCGAGCAGGGCACCCGCCACGCCGCGCCGGTGCACCAGCGCCTCGGCCATGCCCGCGGGCAGGTGCAGCAGGTCCAGGGCGTCCTGCAGCGGCATGCCCAGCAGGCGGTCCAGCAGGGAGAACAGCCCGACGACGAAGGCCTGCTCCACCTCCTCGGGCGGCAGCAGGCGCGGCGCCAGCAGCTCCATGAAACGCCCGCGCACCACCGCCGTCTGGCCCACGGCGGCCGGCGCCGCGCCCCGGGCCGTGGTGAGCAGCAGCGCGGCCCAGCGAAACAGCCGGTCCAGGCCCAGGAGCAGCACCGCCTGGCGCAGCGAGACGATCTCGCGCGACAGGCCCAGGCTGGCGGAGTTGATCAGGCGCAGCAGGTTGAAGGCCAGGCCCGCGTCCTTCTTCAGCACGGCCTCGAGCTCCTCGGCCGGAGCCTGCCGGCGCACCAGGTTGAGCAGTTGCACGACGATGCCCTGCGCTGGCGTGAGCACGTGCGACTGCACCAGGGTGGGACGGGCAAACCAGAAGCCCTGGAACAGCCGCACGCCCAGAGCGGCGGCCATGTCGTACTGCTGGGCCGACTCCACCTTCTCCGCCACCAGGGTGGCGTCGCTGTGGCGGCCGGCGTAGTTGGCCAGCACGACGGCCTTGTCGGGCGCCAGCACCGACAGGTTGAGCTTGATGTAGTCGGCCAGCGGCAGCCAGGGCGCATAGGTCGATTCGAGCACCGAGCGGTCGAAGGCCAGGCGGAAGCCGCGCCGGCGCAGCGCGGCCAGCAGCGGCTCGCGCGCGTGCACTTCGGTGGCGGCGGCGTGGCCCAGGGGTGGCACCTGCAGCACTACCTGCTCGGGCTGGACCAGGTCGAGGTGGCCACGCCCCAGGTTCTCGTGCGTGCAGTTGACGAACAGCAGCAGCCGGCCGGCGAGTTCGCGGTGGCCCTCGTGCGACAGGGCGGCCAGCACCAGCGAAGCGTCGTCGGCGCCCGCGTGCGCCGCGCGCGAGCGGCCGAACAGCTCATAGCCGACTGCCGTCCGGTGGTGATCCACGATGGCTTGGCGCGCAATCAACGCGCCGGGGGCGGCAGACGGAAAGGAGGGCGGCGGGGCGGACATGGCGGGCGGGCAGGGTCCTGCGGGCAGGCACCCGGCCGAGGCCATTTTAGGCAGGACACCAGCGCGCCCCGCCGCCGATTGCCGAGCGGGAGCCTGCGGCAATGGCGCGCCAAGACCCGCGGCGTGTGGCGTGCGGGCACCCTCCCTACAATTTTGATCTTCACCAACCCAGCCACAGGCGGAAGGAAACACACGATGGCGATCTACGAACTCGACGGCAAGGCGCCGCAGGTGGCGGACTCCGCCTGGGTGGCCGACAGCGCCCAGGTCATGGGCAACGTGGTGGTGGGCGAGGACGCCAGCGTCTGGTTCGGCACCGTGGTGCGCGGCGACTGCGAGAGCATCACCATCGGCGCCGGCTCCAACGTGCAGGACGCCAGCGTGCTGCACGCCGACTTCGGCCAGCCCATCGTGATCGGCAGCCACGTCACCGTCGGCCACCAGGTCATGCTGCACGGCTGCACCATCGGCGACGGCTCGCTGATCGGCATCGGCGCCATCGTGCTCAACGGCGCCAGGATCGGTCGCCACTGCCTGGTGGGCGCGGGCGCGCTGGTGACCGAGGGCAAGGAGTTCCCCGACGGCTCGATGATCCTGGGCAGCCCGGCGCGCGTGGTGCGCCAGCTCACGCCCGAGCAGATCGAGGGCCTGCGCCAGAGCGCGCAGCACTATATCGACAACGCCCGGCGCTTTGCCGCCGGCCTGCGCAAGATCGCCTGACGCCTGTTTTTGAAAGCGAACCTACGAAGTGTCTGAACTGCACAAATTCCTGTTCGACGGCCTGCCCGTGCGTGGTGCCATCGTCCGCCTGACGGACGCCTGGACCGAACTGCTCGCGCGCCGCGCCGGCAATACCGAGACCGGGGCCTACCCCCCGCCCGTGGCCGAGCTGCTGGGCGAGATGTGCGCCGCGGGCGTGCTGATGCAGGCCAACATCAAGTTCAACGGCGCGCTGGTGCTGCAGGTGTTCGGCGACGGTCCGGTCAAGCTGGCTGTGGCCGAGGTGCGCTCCAGCCTGGCGCTGCGCGCCACGGCCACCGTCACGGCCAGCGTCGCGCCCGGCGCGCAGCTGCCCGACCTGGTCAATGCCGGCGGCGGCGGGCGCTGCGCCATCACGCTCGACCCCGAAAGCCGCCTGCCCGGCCAGCAGCCCTACCAGGGCGTGGTGCCGCTGGGCGAGGCCAGCGGCGAGAAGTTCGCCCGCCTGTCGGATGTGCTGCAGCACTACATGCGCCAGTCCGAGCAGCTGGACACCACGCTGGTGCTGGCCGCCAGCGACCAGGTCGCCGCGGGCCTGCTGATCCAGCGCATGCCGGGCCAGGGCGAAGGCAACCTGGCGCGCGGGCAGGGCGAGGTGGAGGGCGGCGACGAGGACTACCGGCGCATCGCCACCCTGGCCGCCAGCCTGACGCGCGACGAGCTTTTGAGCCTGGACGTTCAGACCATCCTGCACCGCCTGTTCTGGGAGGAGCGCCTGCTGCGCTTCGAGCCCCAGCAGGGCGCAACCGGCCCGCGCTTTGCCTGCACCTGCTCGCGCGAGCGCGTGGGCGCCATGTTGCGCAACCTGGGGCAGGATGAGGTGCAGTCCATCCTGCACGAGCGCGGCAACGTCGAGGTCGGGTGCGACTTCTGCGGCCGTCAATACCACTTCGACAAGGTCGATGCCACGCAGCTGTTCACCGAGCCGGGCAAGCAGCCGCCGGTGCCGCCGGGCGTGCAGTAGCGCGCCGCCCTGCGCCCGGGGCGTCAGCGCCGCCCGGGCGTGACGTGCACGTAGATCTCGCCCTGGCGCACCATGCCCAGTTCGCTGCGGGCCTTTTCCTCGACCATCTCCAGCCCCTCGCGCAGGTCGTGCACCTCGGCGGCCAGGCGCTCGTTGGCCTGGCGCGCCCGGGTGTTTGCGGCCAGCTGCTGGTCGATCTGCTGGCGCATGTCGCGCACGTGGGCAAGGCTGCCGCGCCCCTGCCACAGCTGCGTGTGGATGCCCACGAGCAGCAGCAACAGGATGAGCGCAACGAGACGGTTGCTCATGATCGGGGGCGGGCGCCTTCAGGCCGCGGGGCGGCGCCACAGGCGCGCGCCCGCTTTCAGCGCAGGTTGTAGAAGGCCGCGCGGCCCGGGTACTCGGCCACGTCGCCCAGGTCTTCCTCGATGCGCAGCAGCTGGTTGTACTTGGCCATGCGGTCCGAGCGACTGAGCGAGCCGGTCTTGATCTGGCCGGCGTTCAGGCCCACGGCGATGTCCGCGATGGTGCTGTCCTCGGTCTCGCCCGAGCGGTGGCTGATGACGGCGGTGTAGCCCGCGCGCTTGGCCATCTCGATGGCGGCAAAGGTCTCGGTGAGCGTGCCGATCTGGTTGATCTTGATGAGGATGGAGTTGGCGATGTGCCGATCGATGCCTTCCTTCAGGATCTTCGTGTTGGTGACGAACAGGTCGTCGCCCACCAGCTGCACGTTCTTGCCCAGGCGCTCGGTCAGGATCTTCCAGCCCTCCCAGTCGCCCTCGGCCATGCCGTCCTCGATCGAGATGATGGGGTACTTGTCGCACCAGGTGGCCAGCATGTCGGTCCACTGCTGGGCACTGAGCTGCACGCCGCCTTCGCCGGCCAGCACGTACTTGCCGTCCTTGTAGAACTCGCTGGCCGCGCAGTCCAGCGCCAGCACGATCTGCTCGCCCGCCGTGTAGCCAGCGGCGTCTATGGCCTCCAGGATCAGCCCGATGGCGGCCTCGTGGCTGTCCACGCTGGGGGCAAAGCCGCCCTCGTCGCCCACGGCGGTGCTCATGCCGCGGCCGTCGATGATCTTCTTCAAGGCATGGAAGACCTCGGCGCCCCAGCGCAGCGCCTCGCGGAACGACGGCGCGCCCACCGGCACGATCATGAATTCCTGCAGGTCCAGGCTGTTGTTGGCG